>JAQXHU010000028.1 GCA_029007435.1 Bacteroidales bacterium | reverse complement strand
ATATCGGACTATTGTGACGTGAACCCGGAATTCGGCAGTCTCGCGGACTTTGACGCGTTTCTGGCCGAGGCCCACAAGGACGGCTTGAAAGTGATTCTCGACTGGGTCGCCAACCACACCTCCCCGGACGCGAAATGGATTAACGGAAAGCCACTTGACTGGTATGAGAGGGATTCCCTCGGCAATACCATCGTGCAGTACGACTGGACCGACATTGCAGCATTGAACTATGACAATGAGGACATGCGTCACGAGATGAGGGAGTCGATGCGCTTCTGGCTGAGGAGAGGAATCGACGGATTCCGCTGCGACATGGCCTGCGAAGTGCCGATGGATTTCTGGAAAGGCACCATAGACAGCCTCAGGAACGAATTCGGACACATCTATATGCTCGCCGAAGGTGAAGACCCGCAGCTCCACGAGGCAGGATTCGACGCATCTTATTCCTGGGAGCTGCATCACATGCTCAACGCCATCGCACAGGGCAGGTCCAATGCCGATTCTCTGAGGAATTATCTTTCCCGCAACGTCGAAAGATTCGGGACTGATGCATTCCGCCTGATGTTCACCTCCAACCACGACGAGAACTCCTGGGCAGGTTCCGAGTTCGAGAGAATGGGAGATGCAGCAGAGGTGATGGCTTTCCTCACATTCACATTGCCGCAGGGCCAGCCACTCATCTACACCGGACAGGAAGTCGGCTTCGACCACAGGTTCCTCTTCTTCGAGAAAGATCCGATTGCTGGATGGGAGGAGAATGACTATACTGTAATGTACAGGGAGCTCTGCAAACTCCGCCATACACGCCCGGCATTGAGGCCCGGCAAGGAAGGCTCTGTTGAATACCTGGATGCCTTCACCGATGGAGTCTGCGTCAATGATAAAGTATTGGCTTTCAAGAGGATGAATGCCGGCGACACATTGACCTTCATCGCCAATCTCTCGGCTGGGCCAGTGAATGCCGTTGTCAAATCCGGGGACGGAGAGGAGATTCCTTGCGAACTCAATCCTTGGGGATATGTAATGAAATAACATAAATTTGCACTAATATGAAACATCATCACATTATGGCATTGGCAATATCAGCTGCCTGCACTATGGCCTGCTCAGGACCGCAGTTCAATCCAGAGGCCGTGGCAGATGCTGACTCACAGCAAGTTACAAGAGTAGAGCCGCTTTCTTGGTGGACCGGGATGAAGACCCCGCTCCAGCTTCTTGTACAGGGTACCGGTATTTCAGGATACGAAGTTTCTGTTGAAGGCGGCAAGGGAGTCCGTGCTACCGCAGTCCACAAGGCCGACAGTCCGAACTACCTCTTTGTTGACGTGAAGATTGACGCGTCCGCAAAGCCTGGCACATATTACATTGTGTTCAGCAGGGACGGACAGCAGGAATTCAAATATCCGTACCTCATCGAAGCACGTCAGGAAGGCTCGGCTGAAAGGAAGAGCTTCACCACGGCAGATATGATTTATCTCATTATGCCTGACCGTTTTGTGGACGGGGACGAGAGCCTGGACGCCGTTCCGCGCAATATGGAGAGCGTTGACAAGGAGGCATTCTTCGGACGCCACGGCGGAGACATCGCCGGAATCCGCAGCCAGCTCGATTACCTTGCAGACCTCGGAGTGACCGCCATCTGGAACACCCCTCTCCTGGAGGACAACGAGCCGCATTCTTCATACCACGGATATGCATGCTCCGACTACTACCACATCGACCGCCGTTTCGGCTCCAACGAGGACTACCGCAGCCTTGTGGCTGACTGCCACGCAAAAGGCATAAAGATGATAATGGACATTGTCACAAACCATTGCGGCGCAGCCCACTGGTGGATGGCAGACCTGCCGTTCAACGACTGGGTTCACGTATGGCCTGAATATACCCACAGCAACTGCGCTTTCTCCGCACAGAACGACCCTTATTGCTCCGACCTCGACAAGACCAACATGGAAGGCGGATGGTTCGACACCTCGATGCCTGACATGAACCTCGACAATCCTTACGTTCTCCAGTATTTCAAGCAGTGGGCCGTTTGGTGGATTGAATACGCCGGCCTGGACGGTCTCCGCGTGGACACATATCCATACAATGAGAAATATCCTATGAGCGAGTGGTGCAAGAGCGTCCGCACAGAATACCCGAACATCAACATTGTCGGTGAAGTATGGACCTGCAACGTGCCTCAGCTCGCATACTGGCAGGGCGGCAATCCGAACAAGGACGGGTTCAACAGCAACCTCCCTTGCATAATGGACTTTCCGCTTCAGGCTGCGATTTGCCAGGGAATGCCGCGCGACACCGTCCATTGGGACGAGGGCATGGTCAAGATTTACGATGCAGTGGCCAATGACCTCTACTACCACGATATGTCCAATATGATGATTTTCCCGGGCAACCACGACACGGACCGCATCGCAGACGTGCTGAACCACAGCGTTCCGCGCCAGAAAATCGTCATGGCATTGATGGCCACCCTAAGGGGCATTCCCCAGATTTTCTATGCGGATGAACTGATGGGCGTATCCCGCGACCGCAGCCAGGGTCACGGAGGACTCCGCATCGACTTCCCTCTTGACTGGAAGAACGATCCGGTAGCTGTTGAAGTGCACGATTACACGAAGGCATTGTTCAACTGGCGCAAAACCGCAACAGCCGTTCACAATGGACAGACCATCCATTTCCTCCGCAGGGACAATACATACGCATATTTCCGTTACAATGAGAATGAGGTGGTGTTCGTGTTCATCAACAATTCCCGCAGGAACGAGATTGTTCCGTGGGCGGACTATGCCGAATTCACTGTGGAGGGTGCAGCCCGCAGAGGCGCAGGTTCGCCGGCTCTTGTCAGCGGACGGAATGTGGTCACAGGTGAGGCAGTGGACTTCTCCGCTCCGGTGAAAGTAAGCCCGAGAAGTGCATTGGTAGTGGATTTCAAATTGAAATAATTATATGAAACTCAGACATTTGATTATAGCTGCGACGGCAGCTCTCACAGCCTGCTCCCAGGCTGGCGTACAGACCGGAACCCTGGTTGAGAAGGCAGTTCTCAGTTCTCCGGACGGTAATCTGAATATGAAATTCTGCCTGACTGAGAAAGGCGAGCCGGTTTACAGCCTGGATTACGGCGAGAAGAAGGTCATTCTCCCGAGCCGTCTCGGATATGAGTTACGCGGCGTTCTCAAAGCGCAGAAAATCGTGTTCGGGGACAAGGACATCCAGAAAGTGGACGACGAGCCTTGCTGGTCATTCAGCGACGGTTTCGAGGTGGAAAACATTGAGACTGATTCTTTCGATGAAGTCTGGAATCCGGTATGGGGCGAGGAATCAGAAATTCGCAATAATTACAACGAGCTGGCTGTCAACTTGGTGCAGACTGCATCAGACAAAAGGATGACTGTAAGGTTCAGGCTTTTCAATGACGGTCTGGGATTCCGCTACGAATTCCCGGAGCAGAAGAATATGGCGTACTTCGTGATCAAGGACGAGAAAACCGAATTCGCAATGGCCGGTGACAATGAGGCCATCTGGATTCCGGCCGACTACGACACCCAGGAATACGAATATACAAAATGCAGGCTGTCAGAGATCAAGGGCATCTATGAGAATGTGTTCTGCGGCAACTCTTCGCAGACTCCGTTCTCCACTACAGGAGTTCAGACCTCATTGCAGATGAAGACTGATGACGGCCTCTATATCAACATTCACGAGGCAGCATTGGTGGATTATTCCTGTATGCATCTGGTGCTCGACCCGAAGACATTGATCTTCACATCTGCCCTCACTCCTGACGCACAGGGATGGAAAGGCCGTATGCAGACTCCTTGCAAGAGCCCGTGGAGGACAATCCAGGTGGTGGACGATGCCTGCAAGCAGCTGGAGTCCAGACTTGTGCTCAATCTCAACGAGCCTTGCGCATATGAGGATGTATCCTGGATTCATCCAACGAAATATGTCGGTGTATGGTGGGAAATGATCAGCGGAAAAGGCTCCTGGTCATATACTGACGAATGTCCTTCTGTTCATCTCGGCGAGACTGATTTCAGCAAATGCAAGCCGAACGGCACGCACAGCGCGAACAATGAGAATGTCCGCCGCTACATTGACTTCGCCGCCGAGCACGGATTTGACCAGGTGCTGGTCGAGGGCTGGAATATCGGCTGGGAAGACTGGGCGAACTGCAACAAGGACTATGTCTTCGACTTCGTGACCCCTTATCCTGACTTCGACATTGCGGCTCTGAACGAATATGCTCATTCCAAGGGTGTGAAACTCCTTATGCATCACGAAACTTCCTCATCTGTACGCAATTATGAGCGTCATATGGAGGCTGCGTACTCCCTGATGAACAAGTACGGCTATGATGCGGTGAAGAGCGGTTATGTGGGCGACATCCTGCCTTACGGGGAGCATCATTACGGACAGTGGATGAACAACCACTATCTTTACGCCGTTACCGAGGCCGCGAAGCATCACATTATGGTGAACGCCCACGAGGCAGTAAGGCCAACCGGTCTGTGCAGGACATATCCTAATCTCGTAGGCAACGAGTCCGCAAGAGGCACTGAGTATCAGGCATTCGGCGGCACCCAGCCGATGCACGTTACTGTTCTGCCGTTCACCCGTCTGAACGGAGGTCCGATGGATTTCACCCCGGGTATTTTCGAGCAGGATCTTGGCAAGGCGACTGGCGGCAAGAACAACGGCCACGTGAACGCCACTATTGCCAACCAGCTGGCTCTCTACCTGACTATGTACTCCCCTCTCCAGATGGCCGCCGACTATCCGGAGCACTATGAGCAGTTTATGGACGCTTTCCAGTTCATCAAGGACGTGGAGATTGACTGGGAGAAGAGCAAGTATCTGCTTGCCGAACCGGGCGACTATATCGTAGTGGCCCGCAAAGGCAAGAAGACCGGCCGCTGGTTCGCCGGCGGTGTGACAGACGAGGAGAAGCGTACCCTGGATGTGCCGATGTCATTCCTGGATGCCGGGAAAGAGTACGAAGCCATTGTTTACGCTGATGCCGAGGACGCTGACTACCAGACTAATCCGCAGGCATACACCATAACCCGCAGGACTGTGAAATCCGATGATGTGCTGAAGATGACGATGGCCCGCGGCGGCGGTTTCGCCATCGAATTCAGGGAACTGTAAATCTATGGCTCTATAAAATTGAGAGAGGCTGGCCCAAAAAGGTCAGCTTCTCTTTTACTACCTGCCGCGGCCGTAGATGAAGCTGGAGAGATAGCCGATGATGAAGCACGACACAAGGCCTATGAAGCCGTACAGAATCGTGGATACATAGGAGAACCTGTTGCAGAGCAGAAGCACGACGATACTGCATACAAATCCGGTCAGGGCAGAACGCGTGCCGATGCGCTTTGTGAAAATGCCCATCATAAACAGGCCGCCAAGTCCGCTGGTCAGCAGGCCGAGGAAGAAATTGAACGAATCCCACAGAGACGCGATGTCAAACGTAGCCAGGACAATTGCCATAACGACCCCGAACCCGCCGAGGAACACACCGGTCCACCTTGCGAAACGCATCTTGCCAGCATCATCCACACCTTTCCGGAAACGTGCGAAGAAATCCTCCGTCATCACAGTCGAAGTCGAATTGATATTGGCGGACAAAGTGGACATAGCGGCGGCGAAAATCGCGGCCACAAGCAGCCCTGCTATGCCCGTAGGCAACTCGCACATAATGAAATGCGGGAAAATGGAATCCGTATTGTTCATCCCGATATTCAGCAAGTCAGGATGCGACTTGAAGAACACGTAAAGTCCCGTTCCGATAGAGAAGAAAATGAACGTGATAGGAACACTGAGCAGGCCGTTCAACCAGAGACTCTTCTTCGTGCTGGCCGTGTCCTTGACAGTGATGTACCTCTGGACTACAGACTGGTCGCTCGTATAGGTGAGCAGCTGGTTGGCCACACCTCCGAGAATCGCCACCCAGAATACCGGACGGGTCCAGTCAAGAGAGAAATCCAGGATATTGAACTTGCTGTCATCCACAGCGATACGCACAACCTCGCCGATGCCGCCGTCCACTCCGCAAATCAGATACACCAGAGAAATCAGGGCACCGCCGACAAGAATGAAGCCCTGGATGACATCACCCCAGACAACTGCCTCGATACCTCCCATCGTGCAATAAGCGATTGTAACAAGACCCATCAGCAGAATGCAGAGATACACATCCAGGCCGGTCACAGCGTTAAGCGCCAGAGACGGCAGGAAAAGCACAATGGCCACTCTGGCGAACATGAACATACAGAAGAACGCCGATGCCAATGTCCTGACAACAGGGCTGAAACGCTGCTCAAGATACTCATAGGCCGAAGCCACATTGAGCTTCCTGAAGAACGGCAGATAGAAATGTATCACTATCGGGACAATCAGGAGAATGGCAATATTGAACACGAACATTCCCCAGTCAGCCATATAGGCCTTGGCCGGTATTGACAGAAAAGTGATGGCGCTCAGCGCGGTGGCGAAAATGCTGATACCGGCAGCCCACCACGGAATCGAGCCGCCTCCCTTGAAAAAATGATCCGTAGTCTTTGCCCTGCGGGAAAAATACAGCCCGACGAGAAGCATTCCCAAAAGATAAATGACAATCACTGTGTAATTTATCCATCCGAAAGACCGGCTCTCGTCAATCGTTATCTCGACAATGTCCGAGGATCTCACACCGGGTCTTGACTCTCCTGAAGGCATCAGAAGTTTGCCGCCAACCGGTACAAGGGAAGTGCAGACAGCCATTCCGGAAGGGTACTCCCCTATCTTCTCGATGGTGTTTGTAATTGTATGATAGGCATATACGCCGGTATTGAATCCTTTGTGCGACGTAAAGGCATTCTCCAGCTCTGATTTAAGCGAATTCCTCTCCCCGACGCTCCCAGCGGCTGCAATCCTGCGTTCCAGGCTGTCACGCCTGAGCATTTCAATCCCGTTGTCCCCTCCTGCGATGACAATATGGGCCGAGCCATAAGCTATGGCTCCGCAATACATCAGCTTCGATATTTCACCGACGGAGGAAAGGTCGAACTTCCGGTTCCAGGTATCGTGAGCCGGGAGATATTCCCAGATTGAAGACGAGATATAGCGGCTGTCACCGTCCATTCCCCTGCCGCCAATCAGATAGAGAGCGGCTTCTCTTCCATTGTGCTGATACACAAGCGCTCCGCCCTCCTCAATCGGCTTGTCCGGACAGGCCGAAAGTTCCTTCCAGCTTTTCGATGAAGGGGTGAACGCAAACAGCCTGTTGCCAGTGGCTGATGTGCCGTGGACATAGATTTTCCCGGAACATAGTGCGGCCGCCGAAGCCGAGAAACCGGCCGGAAGCGCTGCAATGGAATCGGCAGAAAAAACAGTTCCGGAAACCGTCACTGCTATCACGGCTGATGAAGAGAGCTTGTCATTCCAGCCGCCGAAGCAGTACATTGTCCTGCCATCCGATACGGAGCAGCCGTAAGCCAAAGGCTGCGGCAGATGGCATCCGGTATTTACAGACACATACTCCCCGTCCTTGCTGACAAGTTCGTAAATGTCACTGTAATAAGTTTTCACTCCTCCACGCCACGGCATCTCGTTTTCAAAGTCAGAGCCTCCTGCCATAATCACCCGGCCACCGATTTCGCCGGTAAATGCGGCTGAAAGTCCGTTATGTCCGGTCTCAAGCCTTCCTGCTTTCTTTATTGTGCATTCAGTCGCCCGGATGGACGGTGCGGACAGGGACGCGACAATAACTAATATTGCCGACAGTCTCAGAGTATGTCTCATTATTCTATTGCTTGTTAAATGTCTTGTCCAGGATTGACTCCATATTGTCAAACTGGGTCTTCAGGTGAAGCCTCATTCCCATCCTGAACGCATCGGCGGTCCCGGTGCGCAGAATATTGTACAGACTGATATGGGAGACCAGAGTTCTGGAATGATAATCGTTGTTTGTTTTCGGATAATACAGGGTGAACAGATGCCTGAGGATGTACTGGAAGTCCACAAGGCTCTTGTTCCCTGTCATTTCAAACAGGGTGGAATGGAAGCGCACGTCCACATCGGTCAACTGCTTCGACAATTCGTAGCGCACAGATGCGTCAGCCGCCCTGGCCATCCTGTCCCAGAGTTCGTCCTCTTCCCCCACTATCTTGTCGAGCTGGGCCATCTGGGACTCGGTCTTGTTCATAAAGACGAAGTCAGACATCCCGATCTCGAGCATCAGGCGGAGTTCGTACAGGTCACGGAGAGTGTCCCTGTCAAGCAGCCCGGAAGCCACAATCGACTTGAGCACCCCGAACACTTCCGGCGTCACCACCACAGAGCCTTTCTTGCGTTTCGTCTCGATGATGCCCACCGCCCTCAGGCGGCTGAGCGCCTCCCTTACCACAACTCTGCTGACGCCTAACAGTTCCACGAATTCCTGTTCTTTAGGAAGTGCAGACTCTTTGTTGTTTGAAATATACTTCAGAATATCTCTCTGTGTCTGCTCCACCAAGGTAATATCCGCCTTCATATTTTTGCTCATTGTTTGTTAGTTAAGAAATCTGGATTTCCCCAGTCATGCAATACACAAAGTTACAATAAAAGCCGGAGACCGGGAAGCGATTCCGACACTTTCCGGCCTTCCGGCATCATCACATAACTAATTGTACAGTTGGTACAGAGCCTTTACCTCTTCAGCAGTGAAACCCTTCTTATATAGAACATAGTCATCCATCCAGCCCGTGAACATATTCTCCGGAGCCCATTCCCCGTTGGTGAGACGGAGGTTGCAGCCGATGTAATACGGGAGGGTAAGTGTGCCTTTGTCATCCTTTCCATTGGCCTCGACAAGTTTCTCACCGTCGGCATAGATACGGAGATCCTGCTTTCCGTTGTTCTTGAAATACACTATGCAGACGTGATGCCAGTTTCCGTCGTCAAAGGTTGTAGCCGAAGCGCTGGAAGTGGCTGTGTTTCCGCTCATTCCTGTAGCCTCCGCCGTGCACCTGATGACTCCTCCGCTCTGGAAACGGGACCAGATCTGGTTCACCGGAGTGGTTCCCGGGCAGTTGCCCTGGGCGAAGATGGCGTTATTGGCCGAGATTGAGCCAGGTAGCTTTGTCCATACGGAGAGGGTGAAATCCGAACCGTCAGGATAGACTGTTGAAAGGGCCGTAGGCATTGCTATCACGGCATAGGACTGGCCTTTCGTGCCGCCAGGGAATTTAGCAGATGTTCCGCCGTTATTGCGAGGAGCCTCATAGGTCAATTCGAACCCGCCTTTTGTCACAACAGAAGTGCCGAGTGCATTCGGGCCGTAGTCTTTGACAGAGCCGTCGAACGGAAGGAGGAATACAAGCTCGCTTGCTGGAAGCACGTGGACATAGCCCTCTTTCTCATCGAATGAATCATATTTGTCATTGTAAGCCTTGAGCACTACCTTGTAAGAGCCTGCTGTTGAATATGTGACAACAGGATTCTGCTCTGTGGAAGTGGCAGGCTCGCCACCTTCGAATGTCCAGAGCCATTTCTGTGCATTGCCGGCGGAAGCGTCCCTGAAGTTGACTTTGCCGCCTTCATAAGTGGTCGAGTTCTCGCAGCCGATTGCTGCGATGACAGCGTAGCGGTCAAGCACGGTGAGAGCGTCTGCAACCTCTTTGGAGTCACTCGCCACAGGAGTGCTGATCTCGAGTTTCACGGAATATTCGCCTACCGGAATCTTCTGGTTGATATCATAATCCGTAATCACAACCGGATCGCCCTCCTTAGGGGTTAGAGTCCATTTCACATTCTCAGGATAGCCTGTGGAAGTGTTCTTGATGAACACCACCTCGTCGTCGAACAGAGGAGTTTTCTCCACCTCGAAATCAGCGGTCACTGAAGAATGATAGTCAATCTTCACACAGGCGCTCTTCTCAATCTCTGAAGAAGAATATTTGTTGGACACGCGGAGCTTAACTGCGTAAGTGCCCGGTTTCATCCATTTCACTTTCGGGCTGGAGAGCTGTGATGTCTCAGGCTCGCCGCCCTCGAATGTCCACTCCCAACGGCTTGGCTCACCAATAGTCTGGTCGGTAAATGTGATGTCATCTCCGACAAGAGCCTCTTTGATGTCGCTGTCAAAAGCCGCGGCAAGTTCTTTTTTAGTGTCCTCGGCGCAGGCTGACAGCAACAGGACACAGGACAGAGAGATTATTTTTACTATATTTTTCATATTCTGTCAATTGCAAGATTTATAAACAAGTTGTTACAGACACGGTCTCAAAGCTTATTCTGGCATATGAGCCGGTGTCGCCGTTCTCGTAGAACACTCCGACAGTTTTGTCATCCAGCATCACCATATCTGAATAGGCCGCATAGCCTGACCATACAGTGTAACCGGCTGACCATTTGTTTCCTCCGTCAAGGCTGGCCTTGACAGTCAGATGGGTACGGTCGGTGGAGGCGCAGTTGCAGTGCAGGAGAACCTGCTTTCCGTTTCTGACAGTGCTGGTCAGGCTGCCCTCGCATCTCGGGTCGACAAGCTCGGTGCAGGACACACCGGCTGTGAAGGTCTCACCTCCGTCAGAGCTGTAAGCCAGCAGACGGCATCCGGACTGACGGCAGGAAATAAGGAGCCGTCCGTCCTCGAGTTCCTCGATGGTGCTCTCGTTTCCTCCATGGACCTCTCCTCCGATCTTCCAGGTCTTTCCCTTGTCGTCGGAGTAAATCACGTGTGAGTATCCTCCTTTTTCTACGTTAATCACGTTGTGGTCGCATGGCACGACAATACGGCCTTTATGCGCTCCGCGATTGAGAATGATTGCGTGGCAAGGTCCGGTTGCATACCATCCCCAGTCGGATTTCTTGGTAGTGGATGTTATCTCGACCGGTTTCTCCCAGGTGACGCCGTCATCATCCGACCAGGTGTAGAATACACGCCTGGTGTCCTTGGTGGCGCCGACTTTGTTGAAATCACCGGCTGACTTGCCGTCGGTCTCATAGTTCCAGGTCATCAGGAGATGAATCCTGCCGGTTTCCGGATCGACCACAGGGCTTGGATTTCCGCAGGTATTTGTGCCGTCATCCCAGATTGTGATAATCTTGCTCCAGGTCTTTCCTCCATCGATGGAACGTCTGCATATCATATTGATGTCACCGGTATCCGAGCCACTGTTCTTCCTGCCCTCGCAGAAAGCCACAAGCGTGCCTTTGGTCGTCTTCACGATTGCAGGAATACGGAAAGTGTGATAGGCATTGGTCTTGCCCGTGAAAATATGCGGAGCATTCACATCCGGCACAAAGCCGTCAGGGTCATCTGTATTGCCTCCAGACGGAGGATTCACAGTATTGACATTTATATCTCCAGAGCAGCCGAGCATCAGCGGCAAAGCTGCCACAAATGCCGCCAGTCGGCTCATTTTCATTATTCTACAGGTTCTCATAGCCTTCAGTCTGAACAAGTTTGTGGTTAAGAGACATCTCGGACACTGTGATTGCGAGATAGAGAGGGATGATCACTCCGTTCTCTTTCTTGGCGCGGAGATTCGGGACTACATCGTAAATGTCAATCACGCCCTCGGAGTGGAACCTGATAAGGTCAGGCCATCTCTTGTTCTCAATCCAGAACTCCCTTGCGCGCTCATCAAGAATCTCAAGTTCAACAGCCTTCTTGTCAGTGGCTCCGCTGTATGGCTTGATACCGGCGCGTTTGCGTACGATGTCGAGCTGTTCGATGGCCTTGTCAGTCTGGCCCAGGGCGGCATAAGCCTCGGCCTTGAAGAGAATCATCTCCGAATGCCTGTAGAGAACGATGTCATTGTCATATATCCTGTTGGTCTCGGTGGCGGTTCCGCTCATCTTCTTGTCTGAAGTACCGAGCACATTGCCGGCGGCGTCAACAGCGACCACGTAGGCATTGTTCCGTCTTACATCGCCAGGATATTTTGAGACAATTGCCTTGAACTCCTCGCTCGGCGCCCAAGTGCTTCTCGCACCGGCCTTTGCGTAAGGTATGTCCGCAATATTGGCGGCCTTCAGCACGAACTGGTCACGAAGTTTGAGGGTGGAGCTGTACTGGCCGGAAATCTCAGGATATCCGAAATGAATTGACCAGATGATTTCCGGGCCGTTTCTCGTGCCGTAAATGAGGCTGTAGTCATCCTCGAGCGAAGTCTTGGCAGCCGCCAGATCAGCATATTTGATGACATTCCTGTAGTCCTCGTCATTGCCGCCGAGAACCTTTGCCTTCCAGAGATAGGCATCAGCCATCAGGGCGTAGGTTCCAAGCTTGGAAGCCAGGCTCTTGTTGCCGAGCCAGGCGTCTGAGGAATAGAGGCTTACAGCAGTCTCGCAGTCTGAAAGCACCTGATTGAGCACGTCAATCTTCGGAGCTCTCGGCTGTTTCTCCTTCTCGGAGCCTTCGGTCGGGACAAGCTCAAGCGGAGCGTCGCCGAAAGTGCGTACAAGGCAGAAATACATATATGCCCTCATTGAATAGGCCTGGGCCACCAGATTGTTCTTCTCGCTTTCAATGGTGAATTTCACCTTGTCGGCGTTCTTTATCACCATATTGCAATGCTGGATGACAGTGTAGAAACTGCCCCAGGAAGAGCCGTTGGTGGATGTGAGGTTCTGTGACCAGAGAGCGCTGGTTCCGAACTCGACTCCCGGAGCGAAATTGTCACTCCTGACCTCGAACCAGTTCAATGTGTTGAGAGTGCTCCTGAACTGGGTGTAAGTTCCTGTCAGATAAGCCTCCACTTCAGATTTTGAATTCCAGAAACCGCTTCCGTAGATATTGGAAGGATTCTCTGTGTCGAGAAGGCCGCAGGAGGCGATGGCCAGCGCTGCCGCCGCTGTATAAAATATTGATTTAAACTTTTTCATTGTCATTCCCTCCTTCAATTAAAACCCGATGTTCACACCAAAGTTGTACTCGCGAGGACGCGGATAGATACCGTAGTCGTATGCGGAATATATTTCAGGAGTCATTCCGTCATAACCGGTGATGTAGCCGATATTGTAAACTCCGGCGAAAATCTGGAGACTTGAGAGATGAATCTTCTTCATTATTCTCTCAGGCAGGTTGTAGGAGAGGGATATCTCCCTGAATGCCAGATAGTCACCCTTCTTGTAGAATGCGGAGTTGGAAGGCTGGCCAGTACCGCCGCCACCGATGGTGCTCTCATTCCTCATATAGTTCTTGATTATGTAGTCAGAGTCTGACTGAGGAGTGTAGCGAGGATAGAACGCATTCGGATTCTCCTCTGTCCAGCAGTTTGTCATAGCGTCCTTGAAGGTGTTGCAGTTGTTTCTGAAGCTTCCGAGCGCATAGGCCTTGAATCCGTTGGAGATAACGTGGCCGAGAGCGTAGTCCATCACGATTCTTGCGGAGAAGTTCTTCCACTGGAATTCATTCGTGATCCCTCCCTGTTTGTCAGGGCGGATATAGCCCATAAACACCATATCCTTGACATCTATCATACCGTCATTGTTCCTGTCCTCGAAGATGGCGTCACCGGCAATCTTCTTCCTTCCGTTGGCAGCCACGTCGTATGGAGCATTGGCGGCCTCTTCATCAGTCTGATATACACCGAGATAGTGGTAAGCCCATCTTCCGGCGAAGCGCTCTCCCTCGGCGAAACCGCCGACTTTCACCTCCGCACCTGTCTTAGGGTCGTAGATGTAGTTGCCGCCTACACGGTTCTTTTCCTCTCCGTTCTCAGGCAGGGAAACCACGATGGTCCTGTACCAGGAGAAGTTGGCATTGATATTCCAGGAGAAGTTCCTTGTGCTTATCGGAGTGGCCTTGAGCTCAATCTCAATACCGTTGGTTCCGAGTGTTCCGTAGTTGCATTTAATCGAGCTGAAACCTGTCGAGCTCCAGAGTTTATTGTCATACAGACGGTCGTATGTCGTCTTGTGGAAGTAATCGAACACGATTCCGAGGCGGTCGTTGAAGAATCCGAGATCGAAACCGGCGTCGATGGACTCAGTGGTCTCCCAGACAAGGTCGGCGTTCTTGAGCGTGGTATTCAGAATACCTGTCTCGTTCAGATATGTCGTGCCTGCGATGGAGTACATACCCTGGGAGTTGGCAAGGGAGAGACTGTTGTTGCCCGCACGTCCCCAGCTGGCTCTTATCTTGAATTTGTTCCAGACTTTCTTCACCGGAGTAAAGAATGACTCCTTGTGCATATTCCAGCCCACTGAAGCTCCCGGGAAAACACCCCATTTGTGGTTCTCGGCAAACCTTGATGAACCGTCGGCCCTGACGCTGACTGATGCGATGTATTTGTCATCATAACTGTAGGTTGCACGTCCGAAATAGCTCAGCATCTTCTCCTGTGTCTTTGTGGAGGTGACTCTCTGGGTGGAGTCGGCCGATGCGTTGAGAGTCGGGATGAGGTCAGTCGCAGCACCCGAGCCGCTTCCGGAGAGGACAAACTCATTGTCCTTTGTATATGAGGTTCCGACAACGGCGCCCACATTGTGCTTCTTCTTGAATTTCCTGTTGTAGCTCAGGAGGAGGTCGCCCTGGAGATGATTGTCATTCTGATGGGCGGCAGTGCCTTTCCTGATTTCGGTTCCCGTGGTCTCGTTGAGTTTCTCGAATGTCTCGGAAACGCCTTCAGTCATAGTGAAAAAGAGAGTCGGGGCAAGGGTCAGGCCCTCGATGCCGAACACATTCCACTCCGCTCCTACCTGGAAGCCGGTGCGGTAGTTGGTATTGCGCCGGGTCAGATACTCATTCTCGTAGAGTCGGTTCCTGAACGAGCCCATTGCCTCACCTGGAGCAGGCGAGCCATCCTCATAGTAAAGCCTGTATGTAGGAGGCATGAAGATGGCTCTCTGGAGAGAGTTGGTGACATTGCCCATAGTGTTGTTGTCACCCACGTTGAGAGTGGCCTTGGCGTTCATTTTCCACTGGTCGCTCATCTTGAACTGCCCGTTGAAATTGATGGAGTAGTTCTTGTACCAGGTTCCTCTCACGATACCGTCCTGGTTCAGGTGGCGGAGGCTGACGAAATATGTGGATTTGTCAGTTCCTCCCGACACGCTGAGGTCGTAGTCGTGTTTCATAGCAGTCTGGTAAGTAGCTTTCTGCATATCGTTGTCCTGGAAAATGAGCTTGCGGCCCGTCACAGGATCAACCATTGTCTGCCAGCCTCTGTTGTCAATGAGGTCAGCGACGAAATCAGCCCCGTATTTGTCGATATATACATCCAGGAACTCTGTGGTGTTTCTTGAATCCCAGTCATTGCCGGTGGACATACCGAATGTTCCGGTGAGGAATTTCGCCCTGTCAGATTCACTTGTCGCATATTTGTTTATCTGGGAACGGGTCAGGTACAGATATTCCCGCGCATTGAGGAACGGGATTCTCTGAGGCTGCTGGTCGATTCCGCAGGTGTATTTGAAATTGACTTTCGCGCGGCCCTTGGAGCCGCTCTTTGTCTTTACGATAATGATACCGTTGGCAGCTTTCGCACCGTAGATGGCTGTGGATGCGGCATCCTTGAGCACCTCCATTGACTCGATGTCGGCAGGGTTCATATCCTGGATGCTGCGGAATCCCTGTGAAATCACACCGTCCACGATGATGAGCGGAGAGTCGGCATTCGGGCTGGTGGTTGTACCGCCACGGATGAACATTGCCGCTGTGGATCCAGGCTGTCCGGAAGTAATCTGGAGATTGAGTCCAGGCACTTTTCCCTGAAGCTGGGCAAGCGCGTTCTGCTGCGGAGATTTCTCGAACTCCTTGGCGGACACTTTCGAAATGGATGTGGTGAGGAGGCTCCTTGTCTGTGTTCCATAACCGATTGACACAGCCTCTTCGAGGTAATTGGTGTCTTCATCGAGAACCACATTGATGACAGAGCTTCTGCCCACTTTCACTTCCTGGTCAAGCATTCCCATGAAGGCGAACACCAGGATGTCACCTTCTTTTGCATTGATTGAATAGTTTCCATTGATATCGGCGCTGACGCCGGTCGTGGTACCTTTGATCTGCACTGATGCGCTCGGGAGAGGTTCCCCGTTGCCATCAGTGACCGTTCCAGTGATTCCGGACGCCCTCGTCTGTGCGAGGGTTGGCAACTGGAACGCAGCCAGCATTGTGAATACAGCCAGCAGGGCGGCAGTCACAATTTTAGTCCTTATTCTCATAATACTTTGGATATTAGTTTATTTAAATAATAGTGATCACTTTTTGAACTCCGATTTCGGAATAATGGTGAATACCATTGCATCGTACGGACGATCCTTGCCCCTCTCATAGAACACGGCCACGTCACCGTTCGGGAGCACAGCCATATCGGAATAAGCCGTAGCCTGGTCTGATACCTTGACTGACTTGGCCCAGGTGGCTCCGGAGTCATAGCTGACGCTGATGGACATATCGGCCCTTTTCGAAGCGTTCTTCGGGTTCGAGAACAATATGGTTTTGGACAGTTTGCCCTTTGGAGCGTAATTGATTATGCTGCCCTCGCAGACCGGCTCAGGCAGGCCCGGATCCATATAGTAATCCCCGAATGTCCCGCCTCCGTCTTCACTTATTGCAACCAGACGGAACGGGGTGTTCTCGGTACGCAGGGACTTATTGCTGCATCTCATATTGAGCATCAGCCTTCCGTCACGGAGTTCGGTGATTGTGGACTCGTTTCCGTATTTCACAATTCCTCCGATGCTCCAAGTCTCCCCGGCGTCGTCAGAGTAGATGATATGGGAAAATCCCTCGCCATATCTGCTGTGGTCGCAAGGCACTACGATTCTGCCTTTATGAGGGCCTTTCTTGACCTGGAGAGCGTGGCAAGGTCCTGTTGCATACCACTGCCAATCAGGGCTTTTCGTTTCGGAAGTAATCTCTCTCGGCTTGCTCCAGGTGAGACCGTCGTCATCCGAATATGTCACATACACTCTGCGGGTGTCGATGGACGTCCTGGCGTGTATTTTCTTCTCCGGGTCTTTTCCGTTGTTCCAGGTCATCGCAAGAATGATTCTGCCGGTCCTCTCGTCCACCACAGGGCTCGGATTTCCGCAGACATTCTCCGCATCGTCCCAGACGGTGATCATCTCACTCCAGGTTTTTCCTCCGTCAGTGGAGCGCTTGAGCACCATATCGATGTCGCCGGTGTCGCTGCCGCTGTTCTTCCTGGCCTCGGCAAATGCCAGTATTGCACCGGATTTCGTCTGCGTCAATGCAGGGATCCTGAATGTGTGGTAATTGTAATCGCCCTTTTTGAAAAGGACCACCTCTCCGTCCTGGGCCTGCGCCGTGAAAGCGAGACCGGCTGACAGAGACATTGCGCACAGGGTGCGGACAATTGCTCTTCTCATAGTTCAGTGTTATTTGAAACGACATTTGTATGTATCGAAGTCCGCCGACTTGATGTCCGCAAGGAATCTTCCGTATTCCTCATCAGTCAACGTGTGGAACGGCTTTCTCGCAGGACCGAGGTCGAGTCCGGCCGCTTTCATAAAGGCCTTTCCCGCACCGTTGCCGTATTTTCCAAGGAAGGTGATGAGGATGTCGGCCTTGTACTGGAGGTCGGCCGCCTTTTTCATATCTCCGCTGCGGAACGCCTCGATTATCTGATTGTATATAGGCGCGTTGTATCCGTATGTACTGCCGATGAACGTGTCCGCTCCTATGGCCAGGGCCTCAAGAAGCATCTCGTCTCGTCCCCACATAATATTGTACTTGTGGTCTTTGTAATACAGGCAGAGCTGGTAGTCCATCATATTCTCGAAGGTGTATTTGATTCCTCCGAGATTCGGAATGAGTTCATCCATCTCCTTCAGCAGGTCATACATCGCGAAGTTAACATTCGTCAGGCAAGGAATGTGGTAGTAGAAGAACGGCAGTTCCGGAACAGCTGCGGCGACTTCCGCAAGAGTCAAAGCAAGATCGTGGCAGTTGGCGGCCTTCTGGTAATAAGGAGCCGTCATTGCGACAGCGTCAAGGCCGGCAGCCCGCGCCTCCCTGGCAAGTTGGATGCATTCTCTCACCGATGTGCCTCCGAGGAAGCCGATAAGGGCGAAATTCTCGTCCGAATACTTTGCCCATTCTTTGTAAAGGGCGACCTTCTCGTCGAAAGTCAGGGCAGAACCCTCTCCGGTGGTACCGCTGACAAAGCAGCCGGTGACGCCGTTGTCCTTGTAAAATCTCTGCTGAAGCTCGACTTTACCAAGATCCAGGTTTCCATTCTCGTCAAATCCCGTGAAGGGAGCGACAATCATACCTTTTATCCGTTTCATAATTGATTATATAGTTGTTATCGTCTTCGTGGCCGGCGGATTTGTCTGACATATTCAGCAAATCCGGACCAAAGGTATGAATTATTACAGTAATATGCAATATTTATTTTTGCATTTTTCGGGAATTTCGACAATTTTACCCGATAATTTCGGCTATTTTATATGATTTATTTTTAATTTAAATATGATTTAATGTCAACATTTGCTATATTTGCAGCATCATAATATAACACTATGGAAAGCCTTACATCAGAATCTTTACGGGGTAACTGGGCGACACTCCTGCTCACTACAGACAAGGACGGCACAATTGACTTCTCCAGGCTGGCTGACGAGATTGACGTTCTCATCGGGTCCGGAGCGGACGGCATTTATTCAAACGGAACGGCCTGCGAATTCTACTCGCAGTCAATGGACGAGTTCATCAGGACGAGCGAGATACTCGCCTCCAGATGCGGCCGGGCCGGCACTCCATTCCAGATAGGAGTATCGCACCCGTGCGCGCAGGAATCTCTGGCAAGGCTGCGCGCTGTCAGGGACCTGAAACCCGGAGCCGTGCAAGTAATCCTGCCGGACTGGTTCCCCGTCAACGATGAGGCCGCAGTGACATTCATGAAAACAATGGCGGAGGAGGCCGGAGGGATTCCGCTGGTGCTGTACAATCCGCCGCACGCCAAACGGGTCCTTGAGCCGAAGGGGTGGCAGATGCTGAAAGCACAAGTGCCGGAACTGATCGGGGTGAAAGTATTTGACCGGAACTGCTCAGCTGAGTGGTATGCGGAAATGCGGGCGAACAGCGAAGGCATCTCCGTATTCGTTCCAGGACATCATCTTGCCACCGGCATCAGAAACGGGGCGAAGGGAGCTTATTCCAATGTGGCCTGCATCAATCCATCGGCTGCACAGAAATGGTCTGACACAATGAGTTATGATATGGAATCCGCCCTTGAACTGGAAGGCAGGATCCAGCGTTTTATGAAGGAATGCATCGACCCGTTCATCGCGGCCGGATATCCTAACCACGCCTGCGACCGTTTTATGGCTCTGGTAGGCGGCTGGGCAGACGTAGGAGGAAAGATGAGGTGGCCGTACTCCTCCATCCCGGAGGACAATGTCGCCAGGGTCCGGGCAAGAGGCCACGACATTATACCGGAGTTTATCTGAACCATACATTATGGAGAAAATACTGAAAACCGCATTGTCAGTCGGAGCGGTTCTTTTGGCCCAGAATTCCGGAGCTGACGGCCCGAAAAAGAACGTGCTGTTCATAATGGTGGACGATTTGAAGACATCATTAGGGTGCTATTCAGACGGTTACGCCATCACGCCCGCAATTGACGGCCTTGCGCGCGACGGAATCCTGTACGAGAAAGCATATTGCCAGCAGGCGCTGAGCGGGCCGTCGAGGGCATCGATCATGACCGGAATGAGACCGGACAATAACGGAGTCACTGAACTTGAGACCTGGATGAGGGCGAGGATTCCGGACCTCGTCACATTGCCGCAGGCGTTCAGGCAAAGCGGCTACACGACTGTGAGCGTCGGGAAAACCTGTCACGGAAAGAAAAACACCCTGGATTCGCTGTCGTGGAGCGTCGAACCGATGTGCTGGGAATATGGCAAGAATGACGAATATATGGTCCCGGGACACCGTACAGGCAAGAAATCAGTAAGTTTCGAGTTCGTGGAGGAAGAAGACCACTATCTGGACATCCGCACGAGACACGAGGCTATAACGCAGATGCGGATGCTGGCAGATAAAGAAGAGCCGTTCTTTCTCGCCGTAGGCTTCCTGAAGCCGCACCTTCCGTTCTGCGCGCCGGAAAGATTCCTCAGGCTATACGATTCCGTTCATTTCCAGGCACAGGACACGGCAAGAATCGCAGGCGCTCCGGCCCTGGCCTATCACAACAGTGAGGAACTGCGTGGCTACACAGATATCGGAAAGCAGGATATTGACACAGAGAAGAACATCAATCTGAAGAAAGCATATTATGCATGCGTCAGTTTCGCTGACGAGAATGCCGGAGTCCTGATTGAGGAACTGAAGCGGCTTGGGTTGTACGACAACACCGTAATAGTGCTCCTCGGAGACCACGGATACCATACCGGAGAGTGCGGATTATGGTGCAAATCAACCAATTACGAGGCAGCCTGCCGCGCTCCGCTGATTATCCGCGACCCTGACGGACGGCACAATGCCAGATATTCCGGGCCTGTGGAATTTGTAGATATTTTTCCTACTCTCACGGAGATATGCGGAATTGAAACCCCTGACGGACTGGACGGAAAAGTCATCACATCCGGTGGAAAGCGCAAATGCAGATACGCCGTCAGCCAGTTCCCGCGGCCATATCCGGCCCTGCACAATGCGGCGAGGAGGACACATTGGGGATACACCATCAGGAGCCCGAGGTTCAGATATGTGGAATGGTATGACAATCAAGGTAATATGACCGACACTGAGCTTTACAGGATTGGACGGGATTTCCAGGAAAAGCATAATATCTCCGGCGAAAGTCACAAGATTGCCGGAAGAAAACTGTCCCGGAAGCTTGCCCCTTACATCAGAGAATTTGAAAATTAACAATATGGAATATGAAGACTAAAGCGCTTGTTATCACATTGGTTGCTGCCTGGATTTTCAGCGGCAGCATTTCCGCCCAGAATGCGGATGCAATAAAATACATTGACGCCAAGGAACTTACAATCATCGGCAAAATAATGCCGACGGAAAATGTCTATCACAGAGTGGACACAGTTTATTACAAAGGATTCAACCAGACCGAGAATTTCCAGGTAAGGTGCTGCTCCGGCCTGGCAGTGCTGTTCAGGACCAACTCCACTTCCATCAAGGTCCTGGCAGAATACGGGGAAGCCCGCAGGAGCACTGTGACTTCCGACCTCGCACAGCTCGGATTCGACCTGTATATAAAGAAAGACGGCAGATGGATGTTCGCAGGCTCTGGTGTACGCAGCACATTGAACGACGGCGTCCCGATCAATCTTATCAGCGATATGGACGGCAGGGAGAAAGAGTGTATGCTTTACCTGCCTATGTACAGCGAGATTCTCAAACTGGATATCGGCATCGACAACAGCGCGGAAATCAGCGCAATGCCATCTCCGTTCAGGCACCGGATCGCCCTGTACGGTTCAAGCTACACCCAGGGAGCGTGCATCAGCCGCGCGGGAATGTCATATCCGATGCAGTTTGTAAGGAACACCGGAATCCAGCTCCTGAGTCTGGGTTGCGGCGGATCGTGCAAGATGCAGGACCAGTTCACGAGGGTGCTGCGGGACTGCGAAGCGGATGCGATGGTGTTCGACTGCTTCTCAAATCCAAATGCCGACCTTATCCACAAACGCACGAAGGATTTCGTCAGGAAAATCAGGGAGACGCATCCTGGCACTCCCCTGATTTTCATCTCGTCCGTTTACCGCGAGAACAGGAATTTCTCGTTGAAGAACGAGGATTATGAAAGAGCCAAGATGGAAGCGGCAAGGGAAGAGATGGCCGAGATAACCAAGGCGGACAAAAATGTTTATTTCATTGATATCAAGGAGCTTACCGGAAACGACCACGAGACCTCGGTAGATGGTGTCCATCCTTCTGACCTGGGCTATCAGCGCTGGGCCAAAGCCATCGAGAAGCCTCTCCTGAAGATTCTCCGCAAATACGGAATAAAATAGCCCAAGCGGTTTTGCCACTTTGTAAATTAAAATTATTTGCAAAACAAGGCCAATTTGCATATATTTGTATTACAAATAATATAATTATGAATACAGCATTGGCAAATAAAGAGAAAACGTTGACATCCTTCAGACTTAATACTCAATTACTTGAAAGATTGCGTTTCCTTGCAAAAAAGAGCAACAGAAGTCTTAACAATTACGTTGAGACTCTTCTTCTTGATGTGGTCTATCACGAGCCTAACGATGAAACAATTGAGGCGATAGCGGAAGCACGAAGCGGAAAGAATATGGAAGCTTTTGACAGGAGGGATTTGGAGAAGTTGATATCATCGTTATAAATATGTATAGAATAGAGCAAAGCAGACAATTCAAAAAAGACTTAAAGAAATATCTGAATGACAAAAAGAAGCTGATTGCGCTGAATAACGTTATTCAGAATCTTGAGGTGACGGGCACCGTGCCGGATAATTACAAGCCTCACCCATTAAAAGGCAATTATGCTGACACTATGGAATGCCATATCCAAAGCGACTTTCTGTTGATATGGATTGATGAAGAGAATCAGGTAATAAGACTCGTAAGGATAGGAACGCATTCCGAATTATTCGGATAAGATTATATTAATGTATTGACCACAATGACTGACAAGGGGTTGCGGAACAGGCAGAACATATTGGAGATATCCTGCGACGAGTATTTTCTCTCCGTGGAGGAACTGCTCCGCGAAGAGCGGACAGTGACAATCCCGGCGAGAGGAAAAAGCATGCTCCCTTTCATCCAGGACGGCGACCGGGTTGAGCTGGCAGAGACAGAAGCCGGAAAATTGAAAAGAGGCGACATAGTGCTGGCCAGGACAACGAAAGGAATTATCATGCACAGAATCATCAAAGCGGAGCGTGACGGCCGGTTCATCCTTATGGGGGACGGGAATCTGTATTCCACAGAGTATTGCGAAGCTGAAGACATAGCGGGAACAGTTATGAGGGTCTGCCGTGGAGGGAAATGGACAGACTGCAGGAGCAGGAGCGCACGGATGAAAGCCGGACTCTGGATGCTGCTCAGACCTGTCAGGAGACCTTTGCTCTTGATCTGGAAAAAAAGTGGCCAGTCTCAAAGTAGTCATTAATACAAAGAGAGTTATGAAAACGGCAGAATGCATCAGCTGGTTATGGAGGATTTCCCGGGGCTGGAGAGGATACATACTCCTCGACACCCTCTGCGGCTGCGTCAGGGCCGCCTCGATGCTCAGTTTCATCTGGCTGAGCAAATACATTATTGACATAGCCACCGGGAACGCCACTGGCAGATTCAGAGTGCTCGTGCCAATTATGGCAGGCTGTATGCTGGTCCAGCTGATTCTCGGAGCCGTCAGGGCCAGGATAGAGACCCGCACCGAAATAAGACTACGCAGCGAATTGAGATACAGGCTCTTCACCCACCTGATGGAAAGCCGGTGGACAGGCCGGGACTCGTTTCACACCGGAGACGTTATGAACCGGCTCGAAGAGGATGTTGCCGCCGTCACCGGACTTGTCTGCATTTCTGTTCCTTCGTCCATAGTAACCTGCATCCAGCTTGCTGGAGCTTTCTACCTGCTTGCAAACCTGGACATCAGACTTGCCCTGATAGTGGCGGCGCTGATGCCTGCAGCAATATTGCTCAGCAAGGGATTCGTCAGGAGAATGCGGCGACTCACACGGGAAATCAGAGTCTCAGACAGCAAGGTCCAGAGCCACCTCCAGGAGAATCTCCAGCACAGGACCCTGATTTCCGCCCTCGAATACACTTCGAAGACAGCCGACGAGCTAATGAATCTCCAGACCGACCTCCAGAACAAAGTGATGGACAGGACAGACTACTCCCTGTTTTCCAGATTCCTGGTCCAGGCAGGATTCGCTGCCGGATACCTCGCCGTGATGCTCTGGGGAATCTACGGCCTGAGAAACGGAAGCATCTCTTTCGGCGTTATGGCGGCATTCCTTCAGTTGGTATCCCAGATCCAGAGACCGATAGTGGACCTCAGCCGCCAGGTTCCCGGGTTCGCAAGAGTGCTCACAAGCATTGAACGTCTCTGCGAGCTGACGGACATTCCGCTTGAGGAGCAGGGAGCGCCAGTAAGATTCGAGGGGACTCCCGGAGTCCGGTTCGAAAATGTGACATTCTCATATCCGGACGCAGACGCACCGGTCCTTGACGGATTCAGCTGCGATTTCAGGCCAGGCAGTATGACCGCCGTTGTCGGGGAGACCGGTGTGGGAAAAAGCACGATGACCCGACTTATTCTTGCGCTTCTGCTGCCGGAAAGCGGGGAAATAACCATATACGACAGGAATTCATCCGTCCAGGCGTCACCTATGACAAGGTGCAATATCGTATACATTCCGCAGGGCAACACCCTGATTTCGGGCACGGTCAGGGACAATCTGCTGCTTGGAAACCCGGACGCCCGGGAAGAAGAGCTTCAGGAGGCTCTCCATACAGCAGCGGCCGATTTCGTTTTCAGTCTGCCCCAGGGTCTTGACACGGTATGCGGAGAACAGGGGGCCGGACTCAGCGAGGGCCAGGCCCAGAGAATAGCAATAGCGAGAGGGCTGCTGAGGCCTGGAGGAATAATGCTTCTTGACGAGCCGACCTCCTCATTGGACAGCGAGACAGAACTTCTTATGCTCCAACGTCTTGGAAAGGTCGCAGCCGAACGCACCGTCATCATCATCACACATAGGGAGGCCGTATGTGAACTGTGCGGAAACACAGTACGCCTCGTCCGTTGAGCAACAAACTGATTCATTGGCTTGTCTATGCGGAATCAGGGCCTATACAAAAAAGAGGATGTCCGGGACGATATCACATCATCTCCGGACACCTGCTCCAAATAATATGTTAAAGCAAAAGATATGCTCCGCTCCTATTCGTCAGCCGTAAGGCCTGAATATCTGTAGCCGTGGAAATGGTAGATGAAACCATCATCATCATCATCGAACACAGCGCAGAATTCAATGGCGTCAGCCGGCATTCCGCTCGGCGTGAGAGCCCCGCCAGGGGTTATTTTGCCGCCGGTCACAGTCACTTTGCATTCATACATGACATTGTCAACCGCGCCATCAGAAGCGAATGTCCTGGCTTTCTGGTCGACATTGACCGGAACCTGGAAGGACCAGAAATTCTCGCAGTCCGAGACGAACATCTTGTCGGGCCTGTTTTCCGCTGTATTGAAAGTGGCGATAACAATCGTGCCGTAACCATAAGGATCCTCTCCATAGATGGCCTCGCCGGTCTCATCAACGATATCGACAGTGACAGCCCACTCACCCGCCATATCCACAGTGGCGGTATTCTTGATCTCATCTTTCTTGCATGAGGTGGCGAGTGCCGCCCCGAGCATCATTATAGCAACTAATAAACGTTTCATAGTCATTTTGTTACAGGGTTCAACACTACTGAGAAAGCACTGCCGGCGAATTCACCGGAATAGCTTATGACTCCAGACGCACTGTCATAGGACCCTGACTTGATCTCGACAGGGTCGCCGAAATACCATTCACCGGTATCTCCAACCTGCACTATGGAGTTTCCTTCAAGCTTCACAGTCACCTCAGCATGGAAGTCATAGGTCGGCTCGTATCCCGGATATCTTCCGTAGAAATAATATCCTGCCAGGCCATCGTCAATCATATATTCGCCATTCCCCATATCAGTCACGAAAATAGGGGCGCCCGAAAAACGCTTTCCAAACAGATCGACGGTTCCGAAATAGAGATTGTCTATTGAGTTCTCTCTGGCAACATAGACTGTCCTGGCAATTGAAGAGGTGAATCCGAGTTCATTAGTGGCTGAATAGACCACGGAGTATATGCCCGGAGCCGAAGTGTCAACATTCTGTGAGACTTTCACCTCGCTTGTGATATCCTCGCCGTTCAATGTGGCCTCGCAGCCGGCGTCAACATAATTCTCACCGACATACACTACAGTCTCAATGTCACCGAGAACCTCAAAGACAGGGTAATAAGTCACTCCTGTAAGTCCGGCCGTCTTGTCCTCGCAGGAAATGAGCGAGGCGGCGGCGAGAACTGGCATCAAAAAAGGTAATATCTTGTTTTTCATATTGATAGTCAATTAAAGTTCATTACTTTGCCCAGAACATAGGAGCATTGTCGCCCTTGTAGTCAGGAGTGTTGCTGTTGCGTCCTGTTGAGCTTTCGGCGAACGGGAAGCGCTGGAGAACCTGACGTTTGTTCAGACCTGTATTGACAGTGATCGGCTCATAAATTGTACCCGGAATGTAGCTTGAAGGATCATAAGTGCCCGTCTGCATATTGTAGAACGTGCTGCCTTTCTGGGTGCTGTATTCAGGATAGCCGAGACGGCGGAGCTCGCACCATGCCTCGAAGTTGTTCACTCCTGAGAGAGCGATCCATTTCTGGATGCCTATGTTCTTCTTGTAGTCAGCATTGCTCCAGGCATACTTCGCACCTGGGCCATAAACGGCTTCCGGACCGGCAGCTCCGGCGGATGCGAACGAAGCGGCCACAGCGGCCTCGTAATGAGCTTTCGCATCTGACATCGAGGATTTCTTCGCATAGTATTCAGAAAGGAAGAACTCGACCTCGGCCACAGTCAAAAGATACACAGGAGAATTGAATCTGATGGCAGGACGGCACCAGGTGTCCATTCCGTGCTCCGTAGCGCTCTGGGAGAAGTTTGTTCCGGAAACGGCTCCGGTAAAAGCCCCTGAGCTGTTGGCATCGAAGAATTTCGGAAGACGAGGGTCATCATACTCAGCCATTGTCCCCTGGAGCGCAAGGTTCAGGCAGACATTCTTCTGAGGGGAGAAATATGAGCCGAACTCCTCTGAATAATAAGGATTCGCTTTCGCCGACTCATCAGCCCAGCATCCTGTCCAGGCCACGTCAGCCTCAGGGAAGTTGCCCTCTGCAACGAGTGCGTCAAGATCGGATCCGGAAGCGCCCATACGCATCATCATCTTGAGTTTGACCGCATTTGCAAATTTCACCCAGGCAGACGCCTTGTCTGAAGGGAAGAGGAAATTGGTGCAAACTGCCTCAGCTCCGCTGACCTTTGAAAGGGCCTCGTCAAGCTCTGCGAGCACTCCTTTGTAAACATCCTCGCCCTCGTCGTATTTCGGAGAAGGGATAGAGGCATCGGAAGCCTCGCTGTACGGAGTCTGCTCGTAGCAGTCAACAAGCACCTGATAGGTAAAGGCCTTGAGGACTGTCGCAGCCAGATAGGTACCCCACTCCTCTTTTGAGGAAGCATCCTTCCTGACAAATTCAAGATTGCCTATCACGCGGGTGTAAAGCTGTGTATAAGTGCCGCTCGAACGTGTGGCGGACATCATAAAGTTACTGTAGTCCAGATAGTTGCTGGTGCCGGTAAGCTGCGAATACTGCTGTGAGAAATATCCTCCGACAATCCGGAGATAATCCCCGTAGCTCGCGGCCAGGTTCATTTCAGCTGCCGGGAACACCATCGCCGAGGTCATATTCTCAAGAGATGGCGAGTTAGGGTTCTGGTTGATGTCAAGATAATCCTTGCAGGAACTAAGTGAGCAGACAGCCGCTATAAATATCAATGATAATATCTTTCTCATAATGCAAAGTTTAGAATTTAATGTTGACATTGAAACCATAGATACGGCAAGAAGGGTTTGTGTAGAGTTCACCGAACGTTCCGGAAAGGTCTGTTCCGGTGGTGGTGGATTCAGGATCCACATAGTAGTTATCAGACGCTGTCCAGATGAACGCATTGTTCACGAATGCAGTGATTGCCAGGTCAGTGAGCCTGAGAGGCTTCAGCCATTTCTTCGGAAGACTCCAGGAGAGACTGATATTGCGGAGTTTCGCGAATGTCCTGTCAACAAGGTAGGCCTCGCCGCAGGAGCCCCATCCATAATTGTCAAAATATGTCTGGTAGCTTCCGTCAGTCATCATAATAGGAGTGGTGTTAGGGGCATAGCCGCTCTCGGTCTCAACAACTGAGTTCGGAATCACGAACGGTTTCCTCTTATTGTAGGTAGTCACGACACTGTTTCCGACGAACTGCATCAGGTTCTTTGTCCTGGAGAACATTGTTCCGCCATACCTGACATCGAGGGTAGCGCTGAGGGTGACTCCGTATGCGGAGAGGGATGTGGTGACACCGCCGGTCCACTTGTGATTCATATCCTTGCCGGTGTATTCCACATTGTCAGTACGGACAGGCTGTCCTGCTGAATCCACAATCTGGCTGCCATAGTACTCGCTGTTCTTGTCGGTCACATATTTTGGCAGATATGTATAGTATACTCCAAGAGGCTTGCCTTTTTCAGCATACATATACACGGCGTCATTACCTGCGGAGAAGCTGTAAATTGTGACTTTGCCGCCTTCAAGGCTCTCAGGCATCGAGATTACTTTGTTGCGGTTGAGAGCGAAGTTCACATCCAGATCCCAGCGGAAGTTCCTTGTATGCACCGGAGTGGTGTTCAAAAGGAGCTCTACTCCGCGGTTGCGCACCTCACCGAAGTTTGTCACCATATAAGAATAGCCGGTGGCAGGGTCAACAGGAAGTGTGAAAATCTGATCTTTGGTCGTACGGGTATAGTAAGCCGCGTCAATTCCGAAACGTCCGTCGAAGAACTGGAGATTGAGACCGGCCTCAAGCTCGGTGGTCATCTCAGGCTTCAGGCTGGAGCTGCCGATAGTGGAAGATGCCTGGAAAGCATTGGTTCCGTTCATAGGGAAGCCGATGATGCCGCTCACATAGTAACCATTGGCTCCTCCCTGGGTATAGCTTGCGCTGGTCATATAAGCACCTGCGTCATTACCTGTCTTACCGTATGCAAGTCTCGCCTTACCGAAAGTCAGCACCTTGTTCTTGCAGAGTTCCGTGAACACCCAGCTGAGGGTCGCACCAGGATAGAAATAGTGGTTGTTTCCGACCGGTAGCGTTGAAGACCAGTCATTTCTGGCTGTGAGATTGAGGAAGAGCATATTGTCCCACCCTATGTTGATGTCACCGAAGAGACCCACGAGACGGCGTTTGAGCTGGCCCTCGGACAGGGTTGACTTGGTGGCTCCGTTGCTCAGATCCCAGAATCCGGTGTGGAATGTGAGGTCGTCGGTTTGGCCGTCCATATAGGTATAGCCTCTCTCCCAGACATTAAGTCCGACAAGCACGTCAAGGTCAAGTTTGTCAATAAAAGAATGCTTGTAGGAAGCCATCACATCGTGGTTGATGTCGTGAGAGCGGTAATAGCGGGAGAATACCGAGCCGGATCCGTTCATATTGGACGGTGCATAACCGTAATCCTCGTCAATGAGGGCGTCATCAAGGGCAATCTGAGGAGAGCCGACCTTTCTGTCATAATCAGTGTAGTCGAAACCCATCCTGTAGGTCACGGTCACATCCTTGTAAGGCTTGATGTCGGCCTGCACTTTTCCGAAAATCTGTTTCGAGTCGGTGTGGTTGTAGTTGTTCGCGATTGCCCAGTAAGGGTTGGTGGTACCGTAAGGAGTGAAATAAGCCTCAGGCGTGTTGAACGCGTTGGAGAGGTCTTTCATGTCCACAATGGAGATATCCCTCGGCATCTCCAGGACACCGTCAATCACAGATGTTCCCTGGAAGGAGCCCACAACGTCCGTCTTAGATGTGGCGAAGTTGAATGAAGAGCTGACCTTCAGCCATTTGGCGGCATCATAAGACTGCCTTACCGCGATTGTGTTACGCTTGTAGGAGTCGGCATTGGTAGGTATTATACCGTTGTCTGAAGTGTATGAATAGGAAACATAGTATGACATTTTCCTGTCAGCGGACACACCGCTGAGGGCGATGTCGTGATTGTGGGAAATACCTATGTCGAAGAATTCCTTAACATTGTCCTTCACTGCGCTGTAAGTATGATAGAGCTGCGAGTGATTCCAGATAGGTCCGTAAACCTGGAGCGAGCCGTCGAAAGCAGGTCCCCAGGAACCGTTCTCGATGAAAGTCTGGGCACCGTTCCAGCCCTGTCCGAATTCATTCTGCATATCCGGAAGGTTCATCACCTGACGCATCTGCATACCGCCGTTGTATGTGACGGAGAAATTCCTTGCATCACCTTTGGAGCCGGACTTGGTGGTGATCACAATCACACCGTTTGACGCGCGGCTTCCGTAAAGGGCGGTGGCGGCTGCACCCTTGAGGACAGTAATCGACTCGATGTCGTCAGAAGCGACGTTGGAGATACCACCACCGGAAATGTTATGTCCCTGTGTGGAGAAATTCGTATTCTGGAGCGGCACACCGTCTATTACATAGAGAGGCTGGTTACTTCCGTTAATAGAACCGAATCCCCTAATAGTCACAGAATTAGAAGCTCCAGGGTCAGAAGATGTAGCCTGGATCTGAAGGCCTGCCACCTTGCCTGAAAGGGAACTCATCGGGTTCGAGTTCCTGGCGGAGGCAATCTCATCAGCACTCACTTTTGTAGCGGAATAGCCGAGCGCTTTCTCTGAACGGGAGATACCGAGAGCTGTGACAATTGTTCCCTCAAGCTTCGTCACATCAGTATGAAGAACGATGCGCATAGGGGAAGCGGAAATCACAACTTCCTCGGAACTCATACCGAGGAGGGAGACAGTAAGCTTCTCAGCACCCGCAGGCAGACTTGAGAATGTGAAGTTACCGTCCTGATCGGTAATCTCACCCACAGTCGTGCCGCTGACAAGCACGTATGCTCCCGGAAGAGGCTCGCCCTCGTCAGAAACCACAGTTCCTGACAATCTTGCCGGCTGAGCCATCGCATAACCTAAACTCAAAAAGAGGAAGGCCATCAACAACAGAGTTTTTTTCATAGTGTTACACAATAACTAGTTTAACATATATTGCAACATTAAAAAATATAACTGCTATGCAACATATTTTTTAATAATCACTTCAAGTGCATTTCTTTCATCGACTTATGCAAATATCAAAAATGTGATTCAGAAAAACAATAGTTGTATATTTATGCATATTTCCTAATTTAAACGTTTTGGAACGACTATATAGATTAAATTATTAAAATTTGAAACGATTTTAATTGCACTTTATAACTAAATATCAAGAAAAGATGAGCGAATAATAATTTAAAAAATATTCAAAATATTTTACATATAATGAATATCAAGTCATTAAACGTTTAATACAAATAGGGTAAAAGAAATATTATGGGGTTAGAAACTGTAAGCATATGCGGCAGAAAAATTTTCCATAGCAAAAAAAGACCGGAAAGCGGCAGCAAGCCTGACTTTCCGGTCCAGAAATCTATTATTATATACCCGCTACAGCTTTGAAGCAAGGAATTTTCTGAGCGAGGCCTCATCCTTCACTTCCGGTGAGGCGGTGAGCCTGCCGTCAACAATGAAGTAAGAAACAGGCAGGGCCTGTACGTTGTAAGTCGCCACGGCAGGAGAAGATGTTCCCCTTCCGTCACACACATTAATCCAAGGAAGTTTCTGGTTTCTCACAACAGAGGCCCACGAAGCTTTGTCCGTGTCGATGCTGACGCTGTATATCTCCAGCCCCTTCGGATGGTAATCCCGGTAAACCGGCATCATAACGTCAGTATTGAACAGTGTCTGGGCGGCATCAGCCGAACTCCAGAAATAAATCATAACCACTTTCGCATCAACGGAGCTGAGCTTTACCTTTGCACCGTTCACATCTGTCAGGTCCAGTTCAGGATAGGCAGTCTCCTCAGCGGAGTTGAGACGCGAGCTGAGACTGAGAAGCTGCTGCCTGCGTGCAGCCTCCTTCTGAAGCGCCTTGACATATTTTGACTCAGGATAAACCGTCTTGAGGGAATCGCATATGTTCTTGAAATGAATGGCATCTGTCAATTGGCCGAACACCTGGAGATTCTCACCAACCACCTGGTACAGAACAGGAATAGAAGTGAGCGAATGGGAATTGGTAAGGACATATTTGACTCTTCCGCGGTAATAATCCACATAGTCCTGGCTCATCTTCTTCCTGAGAGCCGCAGCCTCTCCGGATGACGGCTCAAGGTCCTGGAGACGTGCAGATGATGCGAGAAGCCTGTTCGAGAACTCAGCCTCGTCCTTCTCGACTTCCATAAGTTTCAAAGTCTCATCAGAGCCGGTAACAGAATAAGTTCCCAAGGTGTCAGAAGTCACTTGCACTTTGTCTCCTGCCTGGAGAAGCAGGGAAGCGACCTTGGTATCCTTGTAGAACAGATATATGAACTCGGGCTGTCCCTGTGCGACATCCACCTTGTATTTATAACGTCCGGCTGCATCAGTGGCAACAGTGTCAAGAATCTGATAGCGGTTGACATCAAGCAGTTTCACCACAACCTCTGAAGCTGGCGCTCCTGTAAGAACTCCCTCGATTCTGGCCGGATGCGAGCAGGAAGCAAGGAAAAACAACGAAGCGGCGGCAGCAATGCCTAAGAATCTACAATTTCTCATATTCTGCTAATATTGAATCTGCAATGTTTTTGAATTCGTCTTCTGTCAGTTTCAGTTTAGGTTTCCTGAAATCGACATCGCTCTCCTTCTGAAGCGGAATAAGGTGGATATGGGTATGCGGAACCTCAAGCCCGAGCACACAGACTCCCACTCGCTTGCAAGGCACGGCAGCCTGTACGGCAGTCGCCACTTTCTTTGCAAAAGAGCAGAGCCCCAGATAGGTCTTGTCATCAAGATGGAAAATATAGTCATCCTCCACATTCTTAGGTATCACAAGTGTATGCCCTTTCACAAGGGGAGCGATATCAAGAAAAGCATAAAAGTCCTCATTCTCAGCAACTTTGTATGAAGGAATCTCTCCTCTGGCGATTTTTGTGAATATCGTGGCCATATCGCTACAATGTTATATCAAGAATCTTGAATTTCATTATTCCGGAAGGCACTTTGGCCTCGACGACATCACCTTTGGAATGTCCGAGCAGCGCCTTTGCGATCGGCGTGGTGGAAGCGAGCTTGCCTTTTGAGAAGTCAGCCTCTGTCTCCCCGACTATGGTGAACTCCATCACCTTGTTCATTGCCATATTCTCCACTTTCACCTTGTTCATCATCTGGACACGGTCAGTGCCAATCTGCGACTCGTCTATGACTTTCGCATTTGCGACAAGGTTTTTAAGATTGGCTATTTTCAATTCCAGAAGCGCCTGTGCTTCCCTGGCCGCATCGTATTCTGCATTTTCTGACAAATCCCCTTTTTCTCTCGCCTCTGCTATTGCAGCGGAGATCACCGGACGCTGTGCAAGAGCCTCGGCAAGGTCTTTCTTGAGTTTATCCAGACCATCCTGGGTCATATAATGATTCTCTGCCATAATAAAGTATTAATTAATTTATATACATTGCGAACAAATAATTAAAAAGGAGTCCTGCCATCTGACAGAACCCTGTTCGTTTATACAAAGATAGTGAAATTCAGATGAAAAAAAAATTTATTTTCCCGGCCCTGTTTCCTTGAACTTAGGTTCCATCAGGGCTGAGTAAACTATCATATCCTTTGGGTTTATCCGGAATCTGTCCGGCTGGCCTTCGTCGTCCCTGTATTCAGCCTCCGGTGTCTTTTCAATCTGCGGAACGGATTCAGGGATGAATGTCATCGGCGCAGAAACCGGCTTCACAACCGGCCTCTCCAGCTCTCCGCACTCAGGAATGCTCCCTGAAGGCTGCAGCACAGTGACCTTCCCATCACCTTCCACATCAGTATCCTGAGGACCGTCAGTATCTTCAGCCTCAGCCTCCTCGTCCAGCTGGCCAGGATCAGGAAAGACAATCTCCGGAAATCTTCTTTTCGGGGCACCCTCACGTGCCAGCCTTTTCTTCTTGACACTATAGTCAACAAAGCCTGCCGCCAGAATACAGATGACTATGAAAATATCGTGAGCGCTCATATCTGTTCAATGTTATCAGCCGTAAGCAAAAATAACAATTTATATCAAGATTCCATAAGGAACCGGACAAATTAAAGGCCCGGAAGGTCGCTGATAATAGAGCGGCAACGCTCCCTGTCGACCGCAAGTTGTCCGGAGAGCGCGTCAAGATCCGGAAATTTCACCTCGTCCCTTATCTTGCGGATGAAAGTCAGGCGGATGTCAAGGCCATATATATCTTCATCAAAATCAAATATATTGGTCTCGACTGTCATTGCGTTTCCAGCGCCCACAGTCGGGCGCACACCTATATTGCACATTCCGTAGAACCTCCTGTCAACAGTCTCCACCGAGACAAGATACACGCCAGCGCCGGGTATCATCTTGAGCGGCTCGTACAGTTGCATATTGGCCGTCGGGAATCCGAGAGTACGGCCAAGCTTGTTGCCTGCCACCACCACGCCGTGAAGCTGGTAGTCATATCCGAGCATTGCTGAAGCCTCCTCTATCCTGCCGGCAGCCAGCAGGGAACGGATTTTTGTTGAACTTATCACCACACCGTCCGGGCCGCTGTAGCTTTCTGCCCTTATGACATCCAGACCGAGCCTGCCAGCGATTTCCGCAGTCTCCTCAGGAGTCCTCAAGTCCGAACCGATCCTGTTGTCATATCCAAGAAGGACAGCTGTTCCACCGAAGCGCTCCATTATGCAGTCCCTGAGATATTCCTCAGTGGTCAGCCTGCTGAAATCCCTGCAGAACGGTATCACCTGTATATAATTGACACCAACATCAGTAAGTATCTTCTTTTTCTCCTCCATCGTGGACAGGAGTCGAAGATTCCTGGCGTCATCCTGAAGCACGTTGCGCGGATGCGGCCAGAACGTGACAACCATACTCCAGTCGCCACGCTCCCTGGCAGCCTCCACAAGCTGTTTCAAAACAAAACGGTGCCCAAGATGGACACCGTCAAAAAATCCGGTCGCTATAACCATCTTACAAGTCCAAAATCCTGTCTGTGAGGCAGAAGCGGGTTCTTAGGATAGATTCTCGCAGCTACCTGGTACATACCCGTGCGTTCAGGAAGGATTGATGCCTGATACTTGACGACTCCGTCATTGCTCTCGGCCACATTGAACTCGCACCTGTCCTGGATATGGAGCCTTCCCTTGTTGTCGGTGACAGCGAAGAGCATCTCGACACCGATGTCCTCAGGATTGAGGCTGCCTATATTGAGCACGACCTCGGCATTGAACATACTTTTCGACGAAAGGGTATAGGAAGAGTCCGGCTGTGTATAGGAGATAACCTCGATTGACGGCCATTCCCTGCGCACATTCTTCTTCCAGGCCGCAATCTCGCGGGCCATCCTGAAGTTGTCTGAAAGCATTTCCCCAGTTCTTGCGGCCTGCGGAACATAATACTGGTTCACATAGTCCGTGAGCATTCTGTTTGTGGTGAAGTTGCAGGCAACCTGCGCCACAGTGTTCTTGATATATTCAATCCAGCCGGCTGAACGTCCGGTCTTCTTGTCAACATCATAGTAGAGAGGAGCTATCTCGTTCTCGATAGTTGTGTAGATTGTGGCGGAGTCAAGCTCATTCTGATAGTTCTGGTCATCATAGGACCTTTCCTGAGGAAGAGCCCAGCCTGCGCCCTGTTTGTAACCCTCTACCCACCATCCGTCAAGGACAGAGAAGTGCATAACGCCGTTCATAGCGGCTTTCTCTCCGGATGTTCCGGAAGCCTCCTGAGGTCTTGTAGGGTTGTTCATCCACACATCCACTCCCTGCACGAGTCTCTTGGCCAGGGAGATGTCGTAACCCGGCACGAATACAATCTTGCCGATGAACCTCTCGTCTTTGGATATCTCCACGATTCTGCGGATGAGATCCTGGCCGGCCTTGTCGGCAGGATGTGCCTTGCCGGCGAAAAGGAACTGGACAGGCATTTCCGGATTGTTCACAATCTCGCTGAGCCTGTCAAGGTCACTGAAAAGGAGAGTCGCCCTCTTGTATGTTGCGAAACGTCTTGCGAAACCGATTGTAAGGACATCGTCGCGGAGAGTCTCCTTGATGGTGACAATCTGGCTCGGGGAGTAGTGGTTTGTCACAGCCGGGTTGGAGAGTTTCTCCTTGACCACATTGATAAGGGTGGTCTTCAGCTCCTTCCTGGTGTTCCATATCTCCTCGTCATCTATCTTGTAAATGCCTTCGAAGCATTTCTTGTCATAGTGATGTGTATGGAACTCAGGGCCGAACACCTTGGCGTGTATCGCTTTCCACTCTTTCGCGGCCCAGGTAGGATAATGCACGCCGTTGGTGACATAGCTTACGTGGAGCTCCTCCGGAAGATATCCCGGATACATTGAAGCGAATATATCCTGGCTGACTTTGCCGTGGAGCATTGACACGCCGTTCACATTCTGCGAGATATTGGCGGCGAGAATGCTCATTGAGAATTTCTCATTAGGGTCAGAGCCGTTAAGCTTGCCGAGACCCATCATAGTCTCCCAGTCAATCTTGAGACGCTGCGGATAATGCCCGATGTATTTCCTGAGGAGTCCCTCGTCGAAAGCATCGTGTCCGGCAGGCACCGGAGTGTGGGTCGTGAACAATGACGAAGCGCGTACAACCTCCATAGCTTCTGGAAAGTCGAGATTGTACTGCTCGATATATTCGCGGAGCCTCTCAAGGCCGATGAATGCAGCGTGGCCCTCGTTGCAATGGTAAACCTGAGGATTCAGGCCCATATTCCTGAG
>JAQXHU010000027.1 GCA_029007435.1 Bacteroidales bacterium | reverse complement strand
AACCGCTACACGGTATTCTCTCTCTGGGACACCTACCGCAACCTGCACCAGCTTATGACCCTCGTATATCCTGAGCGTCAGGTGGATATGGTCCGCTCGATGATTGATATGCAGAAGGAATGGGGATGGATGCCGAAATGGGAACTGTTCGGCAGGGAGACTTTCACAATGGAGGGAGACCCGGCTATTCCGGTCATTACGGACACCTGGCTGAAAGGTATAAGGGATTTCGATATCGAGTCGGCTTACAAGGCGTTCGTGAAATCCGCGGACACTCCGGGGCGTGACAATCTGATGCGCCCTGATGTCGATCCTTATATTGCTGACGGTTATATTCCTATCGGAATGTATTCGGCTGACGCGTCTGGAGATAACTCGGTGTCACACGCTCTCGAGTATTATATTGCGGACTATTCTCTCTCATTGCTTGCGAAAGATCTTGGCTATGAGGAGGATGCGGCGAAATATCACGCACGCTCACTCGGTTACAGGCATTATTATTGTCCGGATTATGGCTGTCTCAGGCCAATACGCAAGGACGGCAGTTTCCTTGACCCGTTTGATCCGCGCCAGGGTGAGAATTTCGAGCCGGTGCCAGGTTTCCACGAGGGCAGCGCCTGGAATTACACTTTCTATGTACCTCACGATGTGACGGGCCTGGCTGAACTGATGGGCGGCAGAAAGGCGTTCGTCAACAAGCTCCAGAGAGTGTTCGACGAGGGCCTGTATGATCCTGCAAATGAACCTGATATAGCATATCCATATCTTTTCAGCTATTTCAGGGGGGAGGAGTTGCGGACCCAGAAAACGGTCTCTGAACTGCTGGACAAGTATTATACTGTCAGGCCTGATGGCATTCCTGGCAATGATGATACCGGCACAATGTCGGCCTGGGCTGTTTTCTCGATGATGGGCTTTTATCCGGACTGTCCCGGCAAGCCGGAATACACTCTGACAACTCCCCGTTTTGACAGGGTGGAGATTTCTCTTGACCCTTCTGTTTTCGGCGGCAAGACTTCATTGATAATAACGAAGAAAGGTTCCGGAAAATATATAAGCCGAGCGAGGATGGGCGGACGTGCATTGAACGGTTACCGTATTGCTCATTCTGACCTGATTGCCGCAGGAACATTGTCATTTGATTGTAAATAAACCACATATATGAAACTGAAATTTTTGATTCGAATTCTCGCAGGGTCTCTGGCAGTATATTCCTGTTGTCCAGGACGCTCTGTGTCAGAAGATTTTACAAAGTATGTCGATGTAAAAATCGGAACCGGAGGACACGGACACGTTTTCGTCGGCGCCGATGTGCCATTCGGAATGGTGCAGCTCGGCCCTACAAGCATCCCGCAGCAATGGGACTGGTGTTCCGGATACCACGACAGTGATTCGACAGTTATCGGATTCTCGCACACTCATCTGAGCGGAACAGGTATCGGTGACCTTTTCGATGTGACCGTGATGCCGGTGAACGGTGCTGTCAAATATGCAAGGGGCACTGAGGAAGAGCCCGGCTCGGGTCTCTGGTCTTATGCCGACAGGTCTGCCGAGATAGCAAGACCCGGTTATTACAGTGTTCCTCTCACACGTTACGGCATCACTGCGGAACTGACTGCCACTGACAGAGTCGGAATCCATCGCTATACATATTCCTCTTCAGAGGATGCCGCCATTGTATTCGACCTTGAGAACGGAGGCTGCTGGGACAAGGCTGTTTCGACTTTCATCGAGAAGGCCGGCGACAGTGCTTTGAGGGGTTACAGGTATTCCAAAGGCTGGGCAAATGACCAGAAACTGTATTTCTATGCAGAGCTTTCTGTCCCGTTCGAGTCGTTCGAGGTTGTGAACCAGACAGTAAGCGGCGGTGCTGAACTTCCTCTCTACGCCCGCGCGGGAGTCAACGTTCCGGAAGACGGCAAAGTGCTTCTGAAGGTGGCTCTTTCTCCTGTAAGCATTGAAGGGGCGAAGGCCAATATGGAGGCCGAACTTCCAGGGTGGGATTTTGACGAAGTGGCTGAGGCAGCGAGGTCTGCGTGGAATGCCGAGCTTGGAAAATTCAATGTCGAGACATCTGATGAGACTGCGAAGAAGATTTTCTACACTGCTCTTTACCACACAATGATCGCTCCATCCACATTCTGCGATGTGAACGGGGACTACAGGGGGGCTGATGGCAAAACTCATCCGGCCCCTGGATATAAGACTTATACAACATTCTCATTGTGGGATGCTTACAGGGCTGCTATGCCATTGTACAGCATTTTCCAGAATGAGAGGTATGTGGATATGATAAATACAATGCTTGCGATTTATCAGGAGCAGGGCAAACTTCCTGTATGGCATCTGCACGGCTGCGAGACAAACTGTATGGTAGGCAATCCGGGTATTCCTCCTGTGGCCGACGCCATTGTGAAAGGCATTGACGGAATTGACAGGCGTCTGGCTTTCAAGGCGATGAAGGAGTCTGCGATGAGGCCTGACAGGGGCCAGGATTTCAGGATGCAGTATGGTTATATACCTTGTGATTTGTTCAATGAATCAGTGGCTTACGATCTGGAGTACGCTCTTGCCGACGCCGCTCTGGCCAATGCCGCGGAGACGCTCGCCAAGGATGCTTCTGACGAGGCCGAAGCTGCGGAATACCGTGATGCGGCTGAATATTTCAAGGAGAGGAGCCACTCTTACAGGCATCTTTTCGATCCTGACCTTCAGTTTATACGCGGACGTGACAGCAAGGGAGAGTTCCGCAAGGAATACAGCCCGTTCGCTTCTTCGCACCGTGCTGATGATTATTGCGAGGGCAACGGATGGCAATATACCTGGCTTGTGCCTAATGATTTCAAGGGCCTGATGGAGTGCTTCGGAGGCCGTGATAACCTGCTCGCCAAGCTTGACACTCTGTTCCTGGTGTCTTCTGTGATTGAAGGGGAGGCTTCTCCGGATATTTCAGGTCTTATCGGACAGTATGCCCACGGAAATGAGCCGAGCCACCACATCCTGTATTTCTATACAATGGCCGGCCAGCCGTGGAAGACCGCGGACAAGGTGCGTGATGTGCTTTCGACAATGTATCGTGCAGAACCAGACGGACTTTCCGGAAATGAAGATGTGGGCCAGATGTCCGCCTGGTATATTATGTCATCGTTGGGATTCTACGAAGTCGAGGCCGGTTCAGGACGCTACTGGTTCGGAGTGCCTGCATTCGACAAGGTCTCCCTGACTGTTCCGGGAGGAAAGCTTGAGATTGAGGCGCGCGGCCTGAACGCTGGGAACAAATATGTGCAGCGTGTCCTTTTGAACGGAAACGAGGTGAAGTCAGGATGGATAAACCATTCGGACATAGTTGCCGGGGGCTCGCTGGTGTTCGAGATGGGGCCTGAACCTGTTCTCTGGTACGATATTATCTGATGAGTATGCAACTGCCTGTAGAGGCTGTCCCGTCAATGTCCAAAGCATTGTCAATCAGCCTCTCTGCAAGTTCAATCTCACTTTGCGCTGCGGTGATTATATCATCCATGCGCTGTTGGTAGGCCTTCATCATTGCGGCGGAGGCCTTTATGTATTTTCCGAATTCCACGCTCTTGAACCCTATGTTCAGCAGTGACAGGTTGGCATTGGTCTGGCTGAGTTTCAATGTCGCTATCACGGCCTTATGCGCTTTGGCTGCCTTTATTACCGCCTTGTCCCGCTCAATCAATTGCAGGAAATCATAATTCCCGCCTTTGTGGGAGACAAGTGAAACCGCCCTGTATGTATTTCCGTCAAGTGACGATATGTATTTGGCTTCTGACCTGTAGTCCGGAACAAGGCCGTCAAGGAATTTATCCATATTGTATTTCGCTGTCCTGCAGTCATTGAGGTAGTCATCAATCTCTTTCTGTCCGCAGTACTTGAATTCAATTTTGGACGGGGCAGCCCATTCTCCTGCCGTGACCGGGAAATTGTACGGGTCGGCGCTGGCTGTCATCGAGGCCCTGGTCTCCATATTCCTTACATTCGGAACTTCGAGTGTTTGCGCACCACCGCGTCTGAGCTTGATGTCGTAGAAAATATACTGGCCGGAGGTTGCATCTCCACATTGTATCCAGAACATCAGCTGGTTGCAGCGGTTTATCGGAATGGTGAACGTGGTCGGCTCCATACCGGTGTTTATCTTGAGATTCGCTACGACCTGTCCGTCTGCGCCTATCATAAGGTCTTCTGTGCGATCTCCGTAAACGCCTTTTGACTTGCAGGCCACAGTGAAGGTGACATTGTCATAAGCTCCCCAGGTGTTGAATGCGGCACAGGAACTCTCCATTGCGGTTCCACCGGCGGCGAGGGCAATCAGTGCACCGAACGGGAAAGCGGCTGTTATAGCGGCTCCGCCAACGGCTCCCACAAGCATTGAGCCTCCCATCGCACCTGCCATCGCTCCGGTTCCTCCGCCCGCTCCTCCAAGAGGACCGGCCTCAAGGTCGAAGTGGGTGCTCGTCTGAAGCATGAATCCTTTGTTGATACGCTGGCTGCCAAGCTGGAAATACCGTTTCTGGGTGCTGCCGTCATAGAAAATCTCGTCCATATGGTCACTCATGGTGACAATGTAGTGGATGTACGGTTTGCCAAGGTCAATGAGGTCGATTTCTTCAGGAAGATCCGGGACAGGGTGTGTGAACAGGCTGTTTTCCACAGGTTTACCACGATATACAACGATATCGGCTATGCCGAATGCAGGATGGGACATTGAAGTCATGCCTCTTTTCTCGAAGCAAAGTCTTCTGCATTTGTTCAGAGGAACGGTGTAATGCTGGTTCGGCGAAGTCGCGATCAGCGGCACTTCGAGGGCGATGTCTGTGTCTGTGTAAACCCTCAGCGTGTCATTTTTCAGAACTCCGCATTTTCCCACCCAGCCGGCGGTGAAGCTGACGTAGTCGAATTCTCCTTCAAGGTTGAACATCGCCGAGGCTCTGGTATTGTCATTCAGTACGTTGCTTGATGATGCAAGCACGATTCCTTCATTGAATCTTATTCCTCCCATCGAGAAGGTTATGTGCTCGGACTTGCCGTCATAGACCCATTCCTGCGCGTCTGACCTGCCGCTGACAGCGTAAGGCCTAATGTTGGAAATGAGCTTGCATACATCCGGAAGTTTCTTGTAATCTCCAGTTACAAGCATAGTTGTCTCTTCTTTGGCCTCAACCGGCTCCATTCCTTCCGGATATACTGTGATGTCGGCCAAGGCGATTGAGCTGGAACCGTCTGACTGCTCGCTTTCGATGCTCAGCTGTCTGCAACCCCGGATGTCAAGACTGACCTGACGGGCCACATTGCCTTCGAAAATTTCCAGCTCGTAAATGATTTTTCCATCGCATTTAACTGTGAGCCAAGCGGTTCCGAGTGTTCCCCCGCCACTGTCTTTCGGTCCGGCTATGAAACGCATGGTGCTGTATTGTCCGCCAAGGTTGAAATATGTCCAGGCCTCGCCGTTTCCAATGAGCTGCATATTTGTTTTCAGCTCCATTCCGGAGTTGTATGTTTTCCCGCTTATCCTTATCTCGTGCAGGTCTCCGTCTTTGGATGACACGCATTTATGGAAATTGTCCACTCTGTATGGCCTGAGTTCGCTGACGAGTTTGGTCGGCACCTTTTTCGCATTGGTCAGCGACCCTGTCTCCCGTGGTGTCTGGGCTGCTGTCCACAATGTCGGCTCGACGATTCCGATGCTGACGTCACCTGTCACGATTTCAAATCTCAATATGTCCACTCCGGTGACATCCAGTGAGATACGTTCCGGAACGGAGTGGCTTTCCACTACTTTGTCAAGTATCTTTCTCCCGTCCGCGGTGATGGCGAACACTCCCTTGTCCCTGCTTGCTGAATAGAAGGGTGAGGTGCCAAGGATGAAGTTCAGTCTGCTGTATCTGCCTTTCAGGCTGTATTCTGCGTATCCGTATTGGGTTGGTCCGTATATTGTCCTGAGTGTGAATCCTTTGCTATATCCGACGCCGCCAAGCGGAATCATGTTGTTTGTGTATGTCTGTTCTAGGGATGAACTGTGTAACATCTCCGATGCCGGTGTCCAGGCAAGTGATTTAACTGGTTTCATTCCGGTAAGGTAGGTGATGTTCTGCGCGGCTGCCGTCAGAAGGCTTCCGGTCAAGATTATTGTAATGGCGATGGACAGATATCTTTTCATTTTGCGATGGTGTTACATGCAAATATAGTCAATATTGTTTAAATGCAATCATTGGCCTGACAAGGGCTTTAGCGGGGCATGGCGTCAGCCGGAGATG
>JAQXHU010000026.1 GCA_029007435.1 Bacteroidales bacterium | reverse complement strand
GTGCTGTTCAAAAGGTCGATTTCCGCCTGTTTCCTCTCCCTCTCGTATCTCACCCTGACATTCTGCAGATGTGTGAGGTTCTTCTCGTTGCTCACGCTGTCGGCGTAGGTCCGGCTCCTGATGTAGCACTCAAGCGCCTTGTGGCAGTCTCCCTTCTTTTTGTTCAGAAGATACTCAAGCCTGTAGGCCTCTGCAAGCGGTTCAAGTGAGTTTATCTTTTCGGATTCTCTTTTTGCCCTGTCCAGATAAATACTGGCCTGCCCGAGGTTGTTCCTCGCCATCTCGATCCTTGCAAGGGAAAGGCAGGATTCGAGCCAATGCCATACGTCGCTTTCGCCGTCCATTATGTCGTAGGCCTGCCGGTATTCGTCAACGGCCGTGTCATGGTCCCCGGCATCCTCGGCAAGTCTTCCGAAGTGGGCATGGCAGAGTGAGATTCCAAGTGCTGAACCAGCTTCTATATTGAATTCCAATGACTTTTGGTAATATGCACGGGCCGAGTCCACCTGCCCGCGGGATTCGAGTATAGACCCGATGTTGGCGTAATTGATGGCCTGTCCGAGAGGGCTTTTCAAAGCCTGTTCTCCTTTCAGCGCCTGACGGAAAATGTCCTCAGCCTCATCGTCGTTGCCCATTGTCAGATATACGTTCCCGATGCCGTTGAGGCTGACCACTCTGTTTTTCAGAGCTGTCTTCCCGGTCTGGTCACTGTATTTGTCGCAATATGTAAGTGCTTGATAATGAAATGATGATGCTTCGTCAAGGATGCCTATCCGGCGGTAATCTGTGCCGATGTTGTTCAGCGCCTGGATGATCTGGACTGTGTCGCGGAGCCGTTCGGCAGCGGCAAGGCCTTTCTTGTGGGTGTCTATCGCATCCGAGAACCGGCTTGCGTCACGGAGGCATTTGCCGAGTTCGCGGCAGGATACTATCACGCCCAAAACGTTGTCCGACTCTTCCCATCCCGAAAGCAGAATTTCAAGGGAGTCGATGTTTTTGTTGGCATATACAATGCTGTCAATTTGTTTTCTCAGTTCGCCGGAATACTGTTCCGTTTTCTCTGTCCGGCACGCAGTGAACACAGCGGCCGCAAAAGACAATAATAGAATCAGTTTTTTCATCTTGACTATCCGAAATGATTCACTTATATTTACCCCAAATCAAAATTACCAACAAAACAGGGAATTTTCAGCTTTGCTCTTGGCGATTTGGACTGTTCTAAGTATATTTACGTAGAAATGCCAGCCAATATTTTATGAAAATCAAACTTCTCAGCCTGACCCTGATGCTTATCCTCGTCCCGTCGGTCAACGGGAAAGACCGTTTCATTATGCCTCCGGACTCCCTTTTTTCAGACGGCTTCACCCGCAGCAGGATTGATTCGGTTAGAGCCGGATTTGTTGAGGAGGCCCGGACTGACTATCCCGGCAATGTGGAAGCCGGGGCTGATTATCTGTTGGGCGAATGGGCGTATTATCAAAGTCTGCCCGCCCTCTCCCGCTTTTATGTGGGCAGGGCGATACAGACTGCTTCCGGTTCCGAGGCTTTGCTTTCTGACTGCTACAGCCAGTTGAGTGTGCTGGACCAGAGGGAGGGAAATCTTGAGTCTGCTATTCATAATGCCCGTCTCGGACTTGAGATAGACCGCAAGCTCGGGAACAAGGAGAATATCAGTTCATCATTGAACAATATCGCTGGATTCTATCTCACTTCCGGCCAGTTCGAGGTCGCTAAAAAATATATAGATGAGGCTCTGGAAGTGGAGAGGCAGCTCGGAAGGGATGACTATCTGGCGATAAGGCTTGGCATGGCGTCCGAGATTGCCTTGAGGCTGGAGGATTATCAGCAGGCTCTTGAGTATTCCGGGGAGGCATTCCTCCTTGACAGTCTCGCGGGCAGGACGGCGAAGGCGGCTGTCCGGCGCTGCCAGAGGGCTGCGGCCTTGAAAGAACTTCACCGGGACGATGCGGCGATGCGGGACCTTAAGGCTGCGGTTCCGGTTCTTGACAGCGCCCGCAATCTGAATTCTCTCGCCATCGCCAATGCCCAGATCGGAGAGATTGCATTGAAGAACGGTGACCTCAGCACTGCAGGGGAGGCGTTTGTGAAATGTCTGGAGCTCAGTGAGAAACTGGGCAATTCATATATTGCATCCCGCGGGCACAAAGGGCTTTACCGGCTTTACCGCAATTCGGCTGTGCCGCAATCTCTCGACCACCTTGAGAAATCTTGCGAGCTTCAGGAGAAACTCAATTCTGACAGAACTTCCGAGCAACTTGCCCGCTTCAACGTTCAGTATGAGACACTCAAGAAGGAACAGACCATAGCGGACCAGCGGCGGACACTCCGTTATGGAGCGGCCGGAGCCGTTCTGCTGGTCATTCTGTGCTGCCTGTCAGCTGTGCTGGCTGTTTACCGCCGCCGTGCTGCGAAGCTTCTTGAAGAGAAGAATGCGATGCTGGTCAGGGAGGCTCTTGAAAAGGACAGACTTTTAGCCCTGGCCGGTTCCAATGTGTCCAAATCGGTCAAGGAGGAGATTCTTTCGCTCGCTTCCGCTGTCGGGGAGATGCCGAAGATAAATCTTACTTCACGAGAGGTGGAGATTGCCAAACTGTCTGCGGACGGGCTCCTGAGCAAGGAGATTGCGGACCGGCTGGGCATTTCGCAGCGCACTGTGGAGACTCACAAGAACAATCTTTACCGCAAGCTCGGCATCAACAACGCCGTGGAGCTTGTCAATTACGTCCGCAAGGCCGGCCTGTAGGCTGATTCAGTTGACCAGGCGGCCGGTGGCGCGGAGATAGTCAGTCGTGCAGATGCGGGTCTGCGTGATGGCCATACCTGCGTCAATCGAAGCTCCAACCTGGGAGAACAGAGTGTCCATCTGTGCCGAGAGCGCATTCATCATTTTCTGTTTCTCAATGACCGGGACATAGGTCCAATATGCATTGTCAGCATCGTATATGACCTCGGTCCTGGTCTTGCGGCATTGCTCTTCCGCCGCTTCCTCGCCGATTTTTGCAAGCCGGTGTCCTGCTACAATCTTTCCGCCGGCATAGAGCGGCTGTGTAAGGGTGATGCCGATGGAAAGCAATATGGGGAAGGATACGGCAACGGTCAGAACAAGCCCGAATCCAATGATGAGGCCGCTCCGGAATCCCATCGTGAAGACCAGCAGAAGAATCACAATCAACACTGATTCAAGAAGATTCACCATAAATGAACGAATGGCTTCATTAGCCTTGTCCGGCTGGAAGAAAACCTTCTCCACCTTCATTCCGGCAGGCAGTTCGTGGTTTTCAACTCATACCTCCATACTTGCGCCACAATGAAACTGTCGGCTGATAAAGAACAATTTTGTGGAAAATCGCACGAACGGCAGCAGGAATGAGCCCGTCCGAATTCCTCGGCAAAGAATAGGGACGGGTTCGTAAATATTTATCTGACTGTTAGATAGAAAGAACGCCAAGCACGTTGATGAGCTCGCGGTCTATCGGTTTGTCTTTCTTGACGGCGCGGTTGATAGGGACATAGACTATCTCGTCGTTGTGGATGCCCACCATCACGTTGCGCTGGCCTTCCTTGAGGGCCTCGATGCTGGCGTAGCCGAGGCGGCTGGCGAGGATGCGGTCAAACGCGGTAGGGGTGCCGCCTCTCTGGAGATGGCCGAGAATCGTCACGCGGACGTCGTACTGCGGGTATTCCTTGCGCACACGGTCAGCATAATACATCGCTCCACCATCCTTCTGGCTCTCCGACACAATCACGATGCTGCTGTTCTTGCTCTTGCGGAATCCGCGGCTGATGAACTGCTCCAGCTGGTCGACGTCTGTCTGGTCCTCAGGTATTATGGCTGCCTCCGCCCCTGCCGCGATCGCGCTGTTCTGTGCGAGGAATCCTGCGTCTCTTCCCATCACCTCGACGAAGAAAATGCGGTCGTGGGACGTGGCTGTGTCGCGTATCTTGTCAACGCAGTCCATAATAGTGTTGAGCGCCGTGTCGTAACCTATGGTGGAGTCGGTGCCGTAAAGGTCATTGTCAATCGTGCCCGGAAGTCCTATCACCGGATAGTCGTATTCGGCAGCAAGCTTCTGGGCTCCTGTAAGCGAGCCGTTTCCGCCAATGACAATGAGGGCGTCAATGCCGAAAGCCACAAGGTTGTCGTAGGCTTTCTTCATACCTTCATCAGTCATAAAGTCTTTGCTCCTTGCGGTCTTGAGGATGGTTCCTCCGCGCTGGATTGTGTTGCTGACGCTTTCGGAAGTGAACTCCTTGATTTCTCCGTTGATGAGGCCTTCATATCCTCTGTAGATGCCCATCACTTTAATGCCGTTGTATATCGCCGACCTGGTGACGGCGCGGATGCAGGCATTCATTCCGGGAGCATCGCCGCCGGACGTGAGCACTCCCACTGTTTTGATTTGTCTTCCCATTATAATAATTGTTTTCCTTTTTCCGAATTGCAGTTTTCTTTTTCCAAAATCCTGATTATGCCACAAAATTCAAGCCTAATTTGTAAATTCGCAGAATGAAAATCGGAAATGTAGATTTAGGAGAGCAGCCAGTACTTCTGGCGCCTATGGAAGATGTCACTGACGCGTCTTTCCGTGTAGTATGCAAACGTTTCGGGGCGGATATGGTTTATACTGAGTTCATTCCGTCGGAAGGGCTCATTCGTGACGCCTCCAAGGCTATCGCCAAGATGAAGACCTCGGAGGAAGAAGCCCCTGTCGTGATCCAGATTTACGGAAACAATCCGGAGGCGATGGTGGAGGCTGCAAAAATGGCAGACAATGCGGACAGAATCGCCGGCGGGCACGGTTGTGACATAATTGACATCAATTTCGGCTGTCCGGTCAGCAAGATAGCGGGCCGCGGGGCGGGCTCCGGGATGATGCGCGAACCTGACAAGATGGTGATGATCACTAAAATGGTGGTGGATGCCGTCAGCAAGCCTGTCACGGTCAAGACCAGGCTCGGCTGGGACGAGAACTCGAAAATCATCCCCGAACTTGCGGAAAGACTGCAGGACGCAGGAATCCAGGCGCTGACCATCCACGGCCGGACAAGATGCCAGATGTACAAGGGCGAGGCCGACTGGACACTTATCGGTGAAGTGAAGAACAATCCGAGGATGCATATCCCGATTATCGGAAACGGGGACATCAATTCGCCGCAGAAAGCCAAAGATGCGTTTGACCGTTACGGAGTCGACGGCATAATGGTGGGGCGCGCCTCTTTCGGCCACCCCTGGATTTTCAAGGAGATAAAGCACTATCTCCGGACAGGGGAGATTCTTCCGCAGATGAGCGTGAACGACAGGGTGGACCTGGCGAAATGGCATCTTTCCCTGTCCACAGGGCTGAAAGGTCCGGTGACGGGAATACTTGAGATGCGTCGCCACCTTTCCTGCTACTTCAAAGGGCTCCCGGATTTCAAGGAAACCAGGATGAGACTGGTGACCGCTCCGTCAGAAGGGGAAGTTTTGAACATTCTTGACGAGATTTCAGCTAAATGGGGAGGCTGTCCGTTAAATGAAAGTGCAAGTGTTTACGGACTTTAGAAAAATATTGTTATCTTTGCGTGCTATGCTGGAACGGATATTATTGGCACCATATTATCTGACCTTGAAAATCAGGCACGCGCTGTATGACAACGGCGTGAAAAAGGTGTATACCTGCGAGGTGCCGACTATCTGCGTGGGCAATATCGCAGCCGGAGGAACCGGCAAAACTCCACATACGGAAATGATTCTCAGGACACTTCTTGAGAGCGTGGAATGGAAAGACAAAAATATAGCCGTCCTGTCCCGCGGACATAAACGCAACAGCAGCGGTTTCCAGCAGATTCTTGAGAACGACACAGCCAAATTCGCCGGTGACGAGCCGCTGCAGATAAAGAACAGATTCCCGGAAGTGACTGTGGCAGTGGACAGGACCCGGGTAGAGGGATGCGATTTCCTGCTCCATCCTGAAAAACTTCTCACCTCCCGCAAAGCGAGAAAATGCGCCCATAAAGAGATAAACCGTTCCGACCTGATAGTGCTTGACGATGCTTTCCAGTACAGGTCTCTGAAAGCATTTTACAATATTGTTTTGGTGGATTACAACAGGCCGCCCTGCAAGGACAGGCTGCTGCCGTTCGGAAGGCTCAGGGACCTCCCCGAGAGGCTGTACCACGCCAATGTCATCATTGTCACGAAATGTCCGGCCTATATGGAGGACTGGGAGCGGGTGAAATGGTCCAAGAAGTTGGGCATCAAGGATTTCAATCCTGACACCTGCCAGGGAATCGACCCTCTCGGCAAGCCGATGCACGTTTTTTTCACCACGATTGAATACTGTCCACTTGAGCCTGTTTTCAAATCCGTTTATGACAACAGGTATATCTATTCAAAGAAGCTTATATTGGTGTCAGGCATAGCCTCCGACACTCCGCTCAAACGCTTCCTCAGCGATTCCTACAGCATTGTGAAGCATTTCAAATTCTCCGACCATCACAATTATTCCGGTATGGATATCAAGCGGATAGCTGTAGCTGCGAAGAACTGGCCGACGGCTGTGGTTGGCACGACTGAAAAAGACAGCCAGAGACTCAGGGGATGCAAAAAGGTACCTGAAAACCTTCAGAGAAGGATGTTCCAGATACCCATCAAAGTGGACTTTCTTTCTGACCACGAGCGTTCCGTGTTCAACGAGACTCTTCTCGGTGCCCTCAGGGAATTCCAAGACTGACCGCTGTTATTCTTTTGACAGAATTTTGTTCTGCTCCTGCACGGATTCATCGTGTATTGCAGTGAATACCTTTGCGATAAATTCTTCAGAAAGACCGTAAGCCTTTGCCTTGTCCTGCATTCCTGACAGGACTTCGTCCCAGCGCGAGGTCTGGAGAATGGCGATATTGTGCTCTTTCTTGTAGTTTCCGATGCTCCGGCTGACATTCATACGGGTGTTGAGGATATACAGGAGATTCTCGTCGATAATGTCAATCTGGGCGCGGAGCTGGTCAATATTCTCCTTGTATTCAGGGCTGTCCGAATCCGGCTCCCGCACTACGAGACTGGACAAAAGCTTTCCGAAATCTTCCGGCGTGAGCTGCTGCTTGGCGTCACTGAGCGCACAGGTAGGATCGCAGTGTGACTCAATCATAAGTCCGTCAAGACCAAGGTCAAGGGCCCGCTGGGAGATTTCCTGCAGATATTTGCGGTTGCCGCCGAGATGGCTCGGGTCGGCGAAGAACGGCATCTGGGGGAATCGTGTCCTGAGCTCTACAGCTATCTGCCAGCCCGGTGCGTTGCGGTAAGCCATTTTCTCGGATGTGGAGAATCCCCTGTGTATCACTCCGAGTTTCCTGATTCCTGCCTGGTTAAGTCTCTCAAGAGCTCCTATCCACAGGTCGAGGTCCGGGTTCACCGGGTTCTTCACCAGCACGGGGACATCTGTATCTCTCAATGCGTCAGCTATTTCCTGTACGAGGAAAGGATTGGCCGTGGTGCGGGCCCCAATCCATACCATATCGACTCCGAATTTGAGGCAGTCGAAGATATGTTTCTCGCTGGCGACCTCTGTGGCGACCTTCATCCCAAGCTCATTCTTCACTCTCTGGATCCATTTCAGGCCTGGAGTCCCGATGCCCTCAAAGTTGTTCGGGTGGGTGCGCGGCTTCCAGATTCCGGCTCTGAACACATTGACACCAAGTGATTTGAGCCCACGGGCAGTCTGCATTACCTGGACTTCTGATTCAGCGCTGCAGGGTCCTGCGATGAGCAGGGGGCGCTGGCCTTCCGGGAAAATTCCCCATTCGGAAACAGGGACGAGATCAAGTTTCGTTTCCATATTGCTGATGTTTATCTTAATATCTTTTTGATTCTGTTGGCTTCGCCTATGAGGCTCCGGATTTTGTCCTCGTCATAGTCTGATATGGCCTCACGGAATTCTTCCATTTTATCTATATATGTATCAATTACCTGGAGTACATTGTCGCGGTTCTGGGAGAGAATCGGGACCCACATATCCGCATTGCTTTTGGCCAGGCGGACAGTGGATGAGAAGCCTCCTGACGCCAGGTCGAAGATGTGTTTTTCGTCCTTTTCCTTGTCCAGGACTGTGAGGGCAAGGGCGAATGAGGTGACGTGGGAGATGTGCGATACGTAGGCGGTATGGACATCGTGATTGTCCGCATTCATATATATCGGCCTCATATTAAGGACGTCATAGAGTCCCTCGATGGTCTTGACAGCCTTCGGATCTGACTCCTCGCTGTTGGCGAAGATGCAGGCCCTGCCGTCGAAAAGGTTCGGCATAGCGGCCCACGGACCTGAATACTCCGTACCTGCCATCGGGTGCGTCGCAACGTATCTTCCGCGGAGCGGATGATAGTGTACACTCCTGACTATCTGGCTTTTAGTGGAACAGGTGTCAATCACTATCTTGTCTTTTGCACCTATCTTCTGGAATATGTCGAGGATGGCTGGCAGCATCTTCACCGCAGCTCCGACCGGTACTGCTACAATGATGATATCTCCCTGGTCCACAGCCTCTTCGAAGGTCACCACTTTGTCAATGAGGCCGATTTTTTCTGCGGCGGAAGCATTGACAGGCTCGTTCTCCACACCAAGCACCATGTCGGCGAATCCCCTGCGTTTGAGGTCAATGGCCATCGAGCCTCCGATCAGGCCAAGTCCTATTACTGATATTGTCATAATCTGTTGATTCCCATTAATTTCATATTATCCCGGCAATCTTTGTCGCGGCATCGGCCAGGACTTCAGGCTTCGCACAAAGTGAGATCCGGATATAGTCTCTTCCGTTCTTCCCGAAGATAAATCCCGGAGTAATGAAGACTCCGGCTTCGTAAAGTATTATGTCTGAAATCATTTCGCCAAGGCTGCGTCCATCGCCTTCCGGGAGGGTGCCGTTCAGCAGCCTGTTGTCTGGACTGACCTTTCCCCAGAGGAAAAGTCCGCTGGAATTCTTGTCATATCGTGCTCCGACAAGGTCGAAAATCCGGCCGGCCGCTTCCCTGCGCACTTTGTACTCCGCATTCAATGTCTTGAACCACCCAGGACCCTGCTCAAGTGCCTTGACTGCCGCCATCTGCATCGGCCTGAACATCCCGGAATCCATCTGGCTCTTGACCTTGAGCACTTCGGCGATTATCTCCCTGGCACCGGCGACCATTCCGATGCGCCAACCTGACATATTGTGTGCCTTGCTCAACGAATTGAGTTCCAGGCAGCATTCCTTCGCACCTTTGGCCGCAAGAATTGAAAGAGGGCTGTCATTCAATATGAAACTGTACGGATTGTCATTGACAATCAATATGTTATGCTTTAATCCGAAATCTACAATCTTCTGGTACAGCTCTTTTGTGGCCCGTCCTCCGGTCGGCATATTCGGGTAATTCGTCCACATTATCTTGACTCCGTCCAGGTCCATTTTCTCAAGGGCGTCGAAGTCCGGCTGCCATCCGTTTTCTTCTTTCAGGTCGTAGGTCACAATCTCGGCTCCGACCAGCCTGGAAGCTGATGTATAGGTGGGATATCCCGGGTCCGGGACGAGCACCTTGTCGCCCTCGTTGATGAAAGCAAGGCTGATGAGCAGGATGCCCTCTTTAGAGCCGAAGAGTGGCTGAATCTCTCCGTCCGGGGATAGGGTCACGCCGTAATATCTTGAATACCAGGATGCGAATGCTTTTCTCAGCTCCGGAGTGCCGATGTAGCTCTGATATGCGTGGTTGCCCGGCATCGAGGCGCATTCGATAAGACTGTCAATTGCTTCTGCAGGCGGCATTCCGTCCGGGGAGCCGATTCCCAGATTGATTATCCGGGGAAGACCATCCGCCATACGGGCGGCGTTCATCCTGTCAATTTCTTTGAGTTTTTTGGAGAAATAATACTCCTGGACAGATTCTGTCCTTTTGGCCGGTTTGATTATCATACTCTGACCTCCGATTCATATTCACCCATAATATCGAGTCCCTCAACGAGCGGCCTTACTGCCGCAAGTGCTTGGGTATAACGTTCATAGCTCTCGAAAGTGATATCCACATAGAAGAAATACTGCCATTTTCTGCCCGGAATCGGCAGGGATTGTATTCTTGAAAGATTCATATCGTAGAACGAAAGAATGGTGAGGATGTGGGCGAGTGAGCCCGGCGTATGCGGCAATGTGAAACAGATTGAGGATTTGTTGATCTTCTCCTCCGGCACTTTCACCGCATCGTCAATCACGAGAAACCTTGTGAAGTTCTGGCTGTAGGTCTCTATGTTGGGCTGAAGAATCTCAAGCCCGAAACGCTCTGCTGCCAATGAAGATGCCACGGCCCCGACTCCCATCAGATGTCCGTCGGCAACGTCGGCAGCGCTTTTGGCCGTGTCTTCCGACTCCACCATCTGAATCCAAGGGCACTGTGTCTCGAAGAACTGGCGGGTCTGGTTGATGGCCATATAATGGGTGCGGACTTCCTTGATATCCTCCAATTTCTGTCCCGGAAGCGCCATAAGATTCTGATGTATATGAAGATAGATCTCTCCCTTTACATTCGCCCTGTATCTTCTCAGCAGATCGAAATTCGGAAGAAGTCCTCCTGACGTCGTGTTCTCCACTGCGATGATGGCAGCGTCGGCCCTGTTGTCAGCCAGCGATGTGAACAGACCCTCGAATGTGGCGCATTCGATGATGTCCGGTTCGGGCTCCCCTAATTTTTGATAGAATCCGCAGGCAGCCTGTTCGTGGAAGCTGCCGTGGAAACCCTGTATTGCCACGCGTTTGTTCATATTGATAGTTTTTATGTCTGTCTTTCGTCACGGAGTATCAAAAAAGGCCGTCCGCTTGTCCGGGCAGCCTTTATAATTCTCTGATTATAAGTAACTTGTCATACACAACTCCCGGGCTTTCATCTTGAAGGATAAAAGTAATAATAAAACCCGAAGCTAAAAAATCGTGTACTGTTGTTTCTCATAACGATGGCAAATATAGTAATATTTTCGAATAATTATTAAATATCCCTAAAAAATTTCACTTACAGGGCAAGGTCCGAACCGCGGTAGAAATCAAGCAGTTTGACCTGGAAAAGATGCTCATATCGGGCCTGGACCAAATCGGACTGTGCTTTCATCAGGCTGTTCCTCGATTCGGCGAACTCGGTGGCTGAGGCTTTCCCGCTTTCATATTTGGCGGAGACGAGTTCGAAAGACTTTTCTGCACTCGTCAATGCGTCCTGGCAACTGGACAGTTTGCTCTCTGCAGCCACGGCATTGTACCACGCCTGCTGGATTTCCTTGTAGAGGCTCTTCTTTGCGGATTCAAGCTGGACCAGCTGCATCGAGCGGGACAGTCTTGCGCCACGTACAGAATTCCTTGTTGAGAGTTTTGCGAAAATCGGGATATTGAGCGATAGACCCACATACTGGCTGAAATTGTTCTTGAACTGGTCCCAGAATTTTGCGGCGTCATATCCTGATGATTTATAAGCATTTGATCCGATGCCTCCATTCAGGGTCAGGGTAGGGTAGTATGCACTTTTGGCGATGCCGATATTCATATCGGCGGCATCGAGGCGGAGCTGCTCGGCCTTTATTCCGGGTCTGCGTCCCACAGCTTCGGCATATATTTCTTCAGGTCCGCACGCCGGCATCGGCAGTGTTATGCCCACTTCCGGAGTCACTATCCCGAAGCCCTGCGGTGACGGCAGCTCGAGAAGCTGGGACAGGTCCAGCAGCGACAGGGCAAGAGTGTTGCGTGCCTGGGTGAGAGTCAGCCGGCTCTGGCCGAGCGACGCTTCCTGCTGTGCCACTTCAGCAGCGCTGGCCTTCCCGTTTTCCAGCATAGCCCTGAGCCGTGCAACCTGCACTGAATCTATGGACACCTGGCGCTCCGCAACCTTCACAATCTCCTGGTCGTAAAGTATCTGCACATATTGCTGGGTTACCTGCACCCGGATATCGTCTTTGGCCTTTTCGAGGTCGGCAGTCGCGGCCTCAAGGTTGAGGGCGTTGAGCTTGATGGTCTTGTTGACCCTCATTCCGCTGAAAATATTGACGGATGAGCCGAGAGAAAATGAAGTGCTGGATGTGTTGGTGTTAACGTAAGTATTTGATTCGCTGAGACCTCGTCCGAATGAAAAGTTCTGTCCCGCACCTGCTGACAAATCCGGGAGACGGCTGGCTTTCGCCGTGTTCAAGTCGAGTTCGTTCTGCTCCCGGCTGAGTTCACTGCTTTTCACTGTGAGATTGTTCTCGACGGCGTGGTCAATGCACCTGCGCAGATCCCAGAGCCCGTTCTCCTGTCCCCGCATTGCCAACGGGACGGCGAGTGCCGCGAGAATTGCCGATATATGTAATTTAATGTCAATCATATTCTTGAATTACTTTTTACTATAAATTCTGTTGCCGCGCAGACGGTCTTCAGCAGTGATGCCGTCTTTGACCTCGATATTGACTCCGTCGCTGAGCCCGGTGACTACCGGCGTGCGGGCATACAGGCTGTCGCTGCCCATTACATATACGAATATGGAGTCGCCTGAGAATTCGAGGGTGCTCTCCGGAATTGCGAGCACGCTGTCAGCCTCTTCAAGCACAATCTTTGCGTTGGCGCTGTAGCCCGAACGGATTCTCGCATTGCCCGGGACGTTGACGGCCGCCTTTATCTGGAACTCGTTGGTTCCGTTGTTCTCCACGGCTTTCGGCGCGATGTATTCAAGCACCGCCTCGAAAGAGAGGTCCTGGAGAGCTCCGATGGTAATCTGCATTCCCATTCCCTCGTTCAGTCTCCCGACCTCCGTCTCGTCTATCTTGCCGTCGAAAATGAGGTCGTTCATATCGGCCACAACAGCTATAGTGGTGCCGTCGTTGAACGTATTGCTCTGAATCACAGAGTTTCCCACTTTCACAGGGACATCCAGGACAAGCCCGGAGATGGTGGAGCGGATGAGAGTTGAGCTGGATTTGGCATTGCTTCTCGAAACGCCGTCACGTACCACTTCCAAAGCGTCCACAGCCGCATCGTACTCTTCTTTGGCCTGGTCGCGGGTCTGCCTGACCTTGTCGTATTCCTCCTGGCTGACAAGCTGCCTGTCATACAGCGACTGCTCTCTTCCAAGTTCCACCTCGGCCTGTTTCAGGTTGATTTCAGCCAGACGGACGCGGCTCTGGGCGGAGCTGAGCGAGCCCATTTCCGGAATCACTTTAACTTTGGCTATCACCTCGCCCTCTTTGACTGACTCGCCGGCCTCTTTGTAAAGTTCTGTGATGATGCCGCTTATCTGCGGTTTTATGTTGATCTCGTCGCGAGGCACAATCTTGCCGGTGACGACTGTCGTCTTCTGGAGAGTTTTCAATGCCGGGCGGACCTGCTCGTAGCGTATTTCCTCCGGGCGGGATTTCCTGTAAAGGAATACGAAGATGCCGACGAGAATGATGGCGAACAGCGCCAGCATCAGGATTTTACCATATTTTTTCATATTTTCCAAAAAATTAAAAATCATAAAAAAGTCACTTATTCGTCACGCATAGCGTCAACCGGCTTGATGGCCATTGCCCTGGTTGCCGGGGCGAGTCCTGCGATGAGCCCCAAGGCTGCAAGCACTGACGCCGCGAGGACAGCCGTGCCGAAACTTACCTGGAAACTGTATTCGAGTCCGGCCGAGGAAGCCCCGATGTCCACCAGCGAAAGCAGCAGCACGGAGAACATTATCCCGATTGCCCCGGCCCCGAGGGTCAGTATAACGCTTTCAGACATAATCTGTCCCAGGATCATTCTTGGAGTGGCTCCTATCGCCCTGCGTATTCCTATTTCTGTCGTGCGCTCCTTGACAGTGACCATCATAATATTGGACACTCCGATGGCACCGGCGAGCAGGGTGCCCAGGCCAACCAGCCAGATAAGCACATTCAGTCCTTTGAACAGGTTGTCAACCATCGAATACATTTTCTCGGCGTTGACGATAATCAGGGCCGACTTGTCCTGCGGGTCAATGTAATGCCTTCTGTAAAGCGCCTGCCGTATGACTTCCTGAATCTCGGACGACTCGGCCTCCGGAATGACTGTCATAGCCATAAGTTCCACTCTGTCGCCTCTGTTATAAGCTGACTGCAGGACATTTATAGGTATCACAATGCTCTCGTCCGAGCCTCCGTTGATATTCATATTCGTTTTCGAGACATTCAGGCCGACCACTTCGTAATACGCTCCGTCCACTTTTATGAACTCGCCGCAGGGGTCTCCGCCTTCAGGGAACAGATTCTCATATACCCTTTTGCCTATTACGCAGACTTTGCGTTTCTGGAGGACGTCCATTCTGCTCAGATACCTGCCGTACTTCATCATCGGCGTCTCGATGAGGGCGTAGTCCGGGCTGAGACCTTTGAGGATGGACCTGTAGCTGTTGCTGCCCCGCACTGCTGTCCTGCCCCAGAACGACTCCATCGGGGTGACGACCTCCAGCTCCGGTATGACATTTTTCAGATAATCCACATCGGACATCCGCAAGTCCCACCAGCGGCCACGCTTGAATCCTTTGTATGGCCTCGTTGTCGAGTTCGGTCCAGTTATCACCGAATTGGTTGCGAAGCCTTCGAAGTTGTCGCTGAGTATGTTTTTCAGGCCCTTGCCGCCTCCGTTCATCGCAAGTAGCATAAAAATGCCCCAGAAAATGCCGAAGCCGGTGAGGAATGTACGGCTTTTGTTTCTGGTCAATGTTTCCAGAATCTCTTTCAGCCCGTCTATGTCAAACAGTTTCATAATATCTTCAGCATTAATCTTTTCTAAGTGCTTCCACAGGGCGGATTCGTGCCGCTTTGACCGCCGGTGCGAGACCGGCTATTGTCCCTGCCACTATGATGAGCAGCGTGGCCTCGAATGCGATGGACATATCCACCCCGGGGTTTTTGAACATATAAATCTGCGTAAAGCCGATGTCTATCGGATTGTGGCCTATTGTTATATCCATCAGATAGTTGGCCCCAAGTCCCAAAGCCATTCCGAGTACTCCGAAGAAGGCTGTTATCAGGACGCTCTCCACTACAATCAGCTTCATTATGTCCAGTGGAGCCGCGCCGAGGGCTTTCCTTACTCCGAATTCCTGGATGCGTTCCTTGACGGTGATGAGCATAATGTTGGAGACTCCGACTATGCCGCTCAGGAGGGTGAATATTCCGAGGACCCATAAGGCAATGCGCATTATGCCCACGGCTTTTTTCATCTGCATATTGCCTGTCATCGAGTTGTGGACGTAGAATGTGGTCTTGTCTTCCGGAGCGGCCCTGTGCCTGGCATTCATCGCCCTTTTATATGCCGCCTCGAATGCTTCATTGTCCTCATCGGAGTTCAGCCCGTGGAAGGAGAAGGCGATGCTGCTGAACCAGGAGCCTTCTGTGCGGATGGTGCTCATTGTGCTGATCGGAATATACACTTCGGAGCTGCCGCCCATTGTCTCGATTTCTTCAATAATGCCCACCACCTGATACATCAGGCCTGAGACCTTGACGTATCTCCCGAGCAGTTTTACATAGTCCGGGTCATCCCCAAGCAGACTGGAAGCGGTGTCGGAATAAAGCACCATAGTCCGGCGTTTCTCCTTGATGTCCAAGTCATTGAGCAGCCTGCCCGCCAAGAGCCTGTCACCCTGGATTTTGAATGTGAGAGGGGCAACTCCTGCCATTGTCACGGCAAAGGATTCCTTTCCGAACGAGACGGTGTCGGAATAAACGATGCGGGCAGTCACGTCATCCACAACATCGCTGAATCTCGGCCCTGATGTATATTCAACATCGCTCATATCCATACGGATTCTGGAGTAAGCTTTCATCCCGTCATAAGGGATGCTGCGGCTGCCTGGCCAGATGTTTATGACATTGGTCAGAACATCGTCGGAGTTGTTTATCATAGCGTTCAGCAGTCCGTTTCCTGCTCCGAGGAGGGCGATTATCATAAACAGCCCCCAGCTGACGGCGAAACCTGTCAGCACTGTCCGCAACTTATTGCGTCTGAGCGAACTCCATATTTCATTGAGGATTTCCATAGGCTATTTCATAATGGTGTTCCCGCCGAATGGGGACAGGTCGTGACGCTCATTGACGGTGATGGAGCCTATAAGGCCGTCCTTGATGTGGATTATCTTGTTGGTGGAATTGGCGACGCCGCTCTCGTGAGTGACGACGATTATCGTGACGCCGGAGTCCCGGTTCAGTCCTCCGAGAAGTTCCATCACTTCAAGACTGGTCCTGGAGTCGAGCGCTCCGGTAGGCTCGTCCGCCAGGATGATGCGCGGACTGGTGATGAGAGCCCGTGCTATGGCCACTCGCTGTTTCTGCCCGCCTGACAGCTCATTCGGATAATGTTCTGCCCAGGCGGAGAGGCCGAGCCTGTCAAGATACTCCATCGCTTTCCTGTGGCGCTCTTTTCGGGAGACTCCCTGATAGAACAATGGCAGTTCGACGTTCTCCACCGCCGTCTTGAACTGTATCAGGTTGAATGACTGGAAGATGAATCCGATTGTCTTGTTGCGGTAGTGCGCAGCTTCGGTCTCTGAAAGGTCTTTTATGAGTTTCCCGTCAAGGTAATATTCACCGGTGTCGTAATTGTCCAGGATTCCGAGGATGTTCAGCAGTGTGGACTTCCCGGATCCCGATGCTCCCATAATGGATACGTATTCGCCTTCTTCAACTTTCAGGTCAATGCCTTTGAGTACGTGAAGCGGCTGTCCATTGTTGTATGTCTTGTTGACATTGTGGAGTTCTATCAGGCTCATATTCAATAGTTTTCATTTGCAGTAAACTTCCTTCATACCTATGTGGAAGATAATGTTTCTGTGTATTAGTTTATTAATACACTGCAAAGATATAGCTATTTTCTTGAAATGCAATAGATATGCCTGAAAAATTTGAAAATAATGCCGCCGCCCCGCAGATGATTAAAGTGTGCCGTTCCCTCTCTTCCGGAGCCGCTCGTAGTAGTCGTGACGGGCAGGATTCTCGGGGAACCAGCCTCTGAGAACCCGCTTTTCCTGGGAAAAAATCTCGCCGATGCCCCAGAAAAACGAGAAGGCCCCGGCTCCGGCGATGGTTGACAGAGTGTTGTTCTCAAGTGTAAGTGAAAGGAACGCCAGGGCTATGCCGATTATGAGGAAGCCCCACCAGCTTTTCTTGCCGATATAATACTCCGCCTTTATCACCAGAGGATGGCAGATCCCGATAATGAGAAAAGTGGCTGCGCCTGCAATTATTCCGTTGAAGTTCATACTAATCTCCTACTTGTTTTCCTCTTTCAATGTGTGGAAAGAGCTGCCGTCGAAGCAGTGTGTGCAGATTCGGCATTTCGGCAGGCCGATAGCGGATACTATTGATTCTATCTTGCTGAATTTCAATGAGTCAAGATTAAGCCTCCTGGCGATTTCGGACACCATCCGGTTGTATTCAGGAGAGTCAGTGGTGGCGTAGGCCTCGATATTGCCGGGGTTGTCACCCTCGAACTCCTTGATAATGCGCCTGGTGATTAGCTCAAGCTCGCTTTTGCTGGCGGAGAAGTTCACGAACGGGCAGGCGTGGATGAGCGGCGGGCAGGCGATTCTCATATGAACCTCCCTGGCTCCGAGCTCGTGAAGGAGTTTCGTGCTGTCCTTCAGCTGGGTGCCCCTGACAATGCTGTCGTCGCAGAACAGCACCCGTTTGTCTTTCAGGATGGCGGAGTTCGGAATAAGCTTCATTTTCGCCACAAGGTTGCGCATCTCCTGGTTCACGGGCATGAACGACCTTGGCCACGTCGGAGTGTATTTGCATATTCCTCTTTTATAAGGTACCCTGTGCCCTTCCGCATACCCGATGGCCATACCGATTCCGCTGTCCGGGATGCCGCTTGCATAATCAACCTCAGTCTTGTCCTCTTCTCCCATAATGCGGCCCGTTTCATATCGCATATCCTCGACATTGCGGCCCTCGTAGAAGCTGGTCGGAAATCCATAATATATCCATAAGAATGAGCATACCTGCATTCCTTTGTTGGGCTTGCGGAGCACTTCATAGCCGTCCGCCTTGATGCGGACAATCTCGCCCGGGCCGATATAATGTTCAATTTCGTAGTCAAGGTTTGCAAATGAAGTGGTTTCCCCGGCCACGGCGCAGGCGCCGTCTTTTTTTCCGATTATCAGCGGAGTGCGTCCCCAGCTGTCCCTTGCTGCAATGATGCCGTCTTCTGTGAGAAGGAGGAGTGAGCAGGAGCCTTTGACTGTCCGGAACACGTTCTCGATGCCGCTTACAATGTCCCCGCCCTGGATAATCAGGAGGGATATAAGTTCGGTCTGGTTGATCCGCCCGCTGCTGAACTCGCTCAACGGCATATTCTTCTCAAGAAGCATTGAGCAGATCTCATCGAGATTGTTGACTTTGGCCACAGTCACTATCGCGAATCTGCCGAGATGTGATTTCATCAGCAGCGGCTGTGCGTCAGTGTCGCTGATGACGCCTATTCCGGACGATCCCTTGAATTTAGGCAACTCGGCCTCGAATTTTGTCCTGAAGTAGGATGACTCAAGACTGTGGATGCTTCTGAAAAAGCCTTCTGTTGTGCTGTAGGTCGCCATTCCGGCGCGGCGGGTGCCAAGATGAGAATGGTAGTCGGTTCCGTAGAACAGGTCACGGGCGCATTCTTTTTCTTTGGCGATGGTCCCAAATAATCCTCCCATTTGATAAATGATTTTTTCGGCCGCAAATGTATTATTTTTATTGTAGTTTCGCAAGTCCGGTCAGCAATCCACAAGTTTTTCATTATATTTGTCCGGTTTGAACCGGATTTATGAAGTGCGATGCAGGACATAAGCTTTTGTTGAATCCTCCCGGAAAGAGGATTCTGCTGCATGCATGCTGTGCGCCCTGCTCATCCGCAATCGTCGAATGTCTTGTCAATCAGGGCTTCCGTCCTGTGATATTCTACAGCAATTCCAATATTTATCCTGAATCAGAGTATCTGAAAAGGAAGAATGAATGCATCAGGTATGCCGCTGAAACAGGACTGGAGATAGTTGAGGACAGTTATGACCATAAAGCCTGGCGCCATATCTCCGAAGGTCTCGAGAATGAACCGGAACGGGGTTGCAGATGCATTGAATGTTTCCGCTACAGGCTTGAGCGGGCGGCGTCATACGCCTCTGAAAACGGATTCGATGTGCTGACCACCACTCTGGCCTCGTCAAGGTGGAAGAGTCTGGAGCAGGTGAACGCTGCGGGAGAATACGCCTGCGGACTTTTCCCTGGAGTGTCCTGGTGGAATATGAACTGGCGGAAAGGCGGACTACAGGAGCGCCGGAACCAGATTATCCGCGAGCGGAATTTCTATAACCAACTGTATTGCGGCTGTGAATTCAGCCTGGCCGGAAGTCCGGCCGGCACCAAAACACCTGAGAAATGAAACATACCAATTGAACGGGAAGAATCTTGATATAACACAAACAGAACTTTCATCGGGATACTATACAATAGTGTTCCGATGAACAGTTTCAATGTTTCCGGCAGATGATAGGCGGCTTGGTATAGAATTACTTAAGCCACTCGGCGAGTTTGTCCTTGGCCAGCAGGTAGTACACTGCGAGACCGATCCAGCTGGTAAGCACGAGAAGGACGATTACAACAAGTTTCTTGACAGAATCGACATTCAGCTTCCAGATTTCCATTGCGGCCTTGATAGTGAGGACGACGCCGATAATCCAAATGATAAATGTAATCATAATTAATAATGATTTAAGTTTTACGTCAGATGCCCCGGGGGACCGCAGGATAGGATTTCCCGTCAAATCCGCCAGAGAATCATCCGCTGCAAAAATAGTAAAATTGTGCTTAATTATCGCAAATTTCGTAATTTTGTGAAAAATAACATCTGAAACTATGAAGCTCTCTTTTTTGACATTTTATACTGCGGCGGTTTCCGCATCACTTCTTTTCACCCAGTGCCGTAACAGTGTTTCCTGGGAAACGGACTATGAACCAGTCGATTATGTGAGAACGCTCGTCGGTACGGAATCCACTTACGAACTTTCCGCAGGCAATACTTACCCGGCTGTGGCGATGCCCTGGGGTATGAATTTCTGGACACCCCAGACGGGACGCAACGGAGACGGCTGGACATATAAATACTCTGCCACAAAGATCCGCGGACTCAAGCAGACCCACCAGCCGAGCCCGTGGATTAATGATTACGGGGCCTTTTCGATAATGCCTGTCACCACCGGGCCGGTGTTTGATGAGGACGCCAGGGAGAGCTGGTTCTCCCACAAGTCGGAGATTGCCACTCCATATTATTACAGAGTGTATCTTGCTGATCACGATGTGGTTGCTGAGGTTTCGCCTTCAGAACGGGCGGCTGCTTTCAGACTCACATATCCGGAGAACGGGCAGTCGTATCTTGTGGTTGATGCCTACAGGGGAGGCTCGTCCGTCAGGGTCATTCCGGAGAAGAATATGATAGTGGGCTATGCTTCCAACAATCACGGCGGCGTACCGGCCAATTTCAGAAACTGGTTTGTGATTGTTTCAGACACTCCGTTCACATCAGTGGAGACCGTGGAGGGCGGAAAGGTGACCGGCCGGGTTGAGACTGAAGGTGACCACGCTCTCGCTTTGGTGGGATTCAGGACGCAGAGAGGCCAGGAAGTCAATCTGAAAGTGGCCTCCTCATTCATCAGCGCTGAACAGGCTGAACTGAATCTGAAAGAAATTGACGGGATGTCATTTGACGATGTGAAGACTGCCTGCCGCAGCAGATGGAATGAGACATTGGGCCGGATTATGGTCAAAGACAATAATATAGACCATCTCCGCACATTCTATTCCTGCCTTTACAGGGCGCTTCTTTTCCCGCGCGATCTGTCAGAAATCAATGCGGCGGGCGAGAGAGTCCACTACAGCCCGTACAATGGAGAAGTCCGTCCGGGCTATATGACAACCGACACCGGATTCTGGGACACATTCCGCAGCCTTTTCCCGCTTATGAATCTCATTTATCCTGAGCAGAGTGTGAAGGTGCAGGAAGGTCTTGTAAACGCATATCTTGAAAGCGGATTCCTTCCTGAATGGGCGAGTCCGGGACACCGCGGATGTATGGTGGGCAACAATTCGGCCTCCGTGGTGGCTGACGCATATATCAACGGAATTCGTGGATATGACGCCGAGACTCTCTGGAAAGCAGTTACTTCCGATGCCCATTCTGTTCATCCTCAGGTAGAGTCCACAGGCCGTCTCGGCTGGGAGTATTATGACCGTCTCGGCTATGTGCCTTGCAATGTCGGCATCAATGAAAATGCGGCCCGCACACTTGAGTACGCTTATGACGACTGGTGCATCTACAGATTCGGCCAGGCTCTCGGCAAACCTGAGTCAGAGATTGAGCCTTACAGGAAAGCCGCTATGAATTACAGGAATCTGTACAATCCGGAACACCGTTTGATGGCCGGCAGGAACGAGGATGGTTCTTTCCCGGAGAAATTCAGCCCGCTCAAATGGGGAGGAGATTTCACGGAAGGCAACAGTCTGCATTACACCTGGTCCGTGTTTCACGACCCGGCAGGCCTGATCGAGCTGATGGGCGGTGATGAGAAATTCGGGGAAATGATGGACTCTGTTTTCAATATTCCGCCTCATTTCGACGACAGCTATTACGGTTTCCCTATTCACGAGATAAGGGAGATGCAGGTGATGAATATGGGGAATTATGCGCACGGCAACCAGCCGATTCAGCATTTCATATATCTTTACAACTGGTGCGGCCAGCCTTGGAAAGCCCAGGCGAGAATCAGGGAGGTGATGGAGAAGTTCTATACGCCAGCTCCTGACGGCTATTGCGGGGACGAGGACAACGGACAGACCTCGGCCTGGTATGTTTTCTCTGCCCTCGGTTTCTATCCTGTATGCCCGGCGTCCGGCCAGTTCGCCGTCGGCACTCCTCTTTTCCGTGAGGTTTCAGTGAAGATGCCTGGCGGCAGGACTCTAAGGATCTCGGCTCCTGACAATTCGGACAAGAACTTCTATATCAAGTCAATGAAGGTTGACGGAAGGGAGGTGTCACGCAGCTGGCTCACTTATGACGAGCTGGTTGCCGGCCCTGAGATTGTATTCAATATGACAGACGTACCGCTGATGTCCCGCGGAGCGGATATCCCGGACAGGCCATATTCCTTCTCGTTCGAGTGACAAGATTGTCGGAAATTTTACTAATTTTGCCTTACGTATGACTTGAGTGGCGGCGGAAACCGATTGATTGCAGTCCCTCCACTCGTTTATGGGAATTTTTATGAATATTCTTCAGACATATTCGATAGCGAAGCAGTATCATCTGTTCGAAAAGGGGCGTTATCGTCTGTTCAGCAAGCCCTGGGCGGCTGGAGGCCTCCTTCTGCTCTGCGTGATTGTCGCGATGCTTCTTGCCAATCTTCCGTTCACGAGAGATTATTACAACGCATTTCTCCATACGAGCCTGGCGATGTCAATCCAAAGTCCTGCCGATGCGGGAGGATTCCGCACGATTGACTGGGTGTTCCCGAGAGATCTGACTGTGGAGAAGTTCATCAATGACATCCTTATGGTTGTCTTCTTCTTCACTGTCGGCCTGGAAATCAAGAGGGAAGTACGTTTCGGCCAGCTGTCTTCAGTGAAGAAAGCCTTGCTTCCGGTCATTGCGGCGGCAGGCGGAATGGCTATGCCGGCATTGATTTACACCCTCATCAACGGAGGCACAGCTGCAGCCACAGGGTGGGGAATTCCTACTGCCACCGACATAGCGTTCGCAATGGGAATAATGTCGATAATGGGAAACCGTGTTCCGCTTTCCCTGAAGGTCTTCCTGACAGCCCTGGCCATAGCGGACGACCTCGGGGCGATACTTGTCGTGGCATTTTTCTACGGCGGAGATGTGAATCTGCATCTGCTGATGATTGCCGCTGCGGTTGTGGCTGTAGTATTTCTGCTCAACAAGAGAGGAGAGAAACGCATTGTCTTCTATATCATCCCTACAATTGTGGTCTGGTTCCTGTTCTATTATGCAGGCATCCACGCTACAATGTCCGGTGTCGTGATGGCGTTGATGATACCGATGGAGCCGAGGTTCTCCCATTCGTATTTCAACAAGAAATGCGATACATATCAGAAACTTATGCACAAGTACGAGAATGAGGAGAAGTTCCCGAATATGAACCAGCGTACCTGTCTCCGCAATATCAGCCATATCGCAGAAGGCACTGTGGGTATGAGCTACCGTATGGAGCATGCTCTCAGTCCGTGGGTCAATTTCGTCATAATGCCGATTTTCGCCCTTGCCAATGCGGGAGTGGAGATTCTGGATCCGAGCTATTTCAATATATTCCAGTATTCCGAGGCGCTCGGCTCTGTCGGGCTTGGCATTTTCTTTGGCCTTCTGATAGGCAAGCCGTTGGGAATTACACTCGCAAGCTGGCTTGCAATCAAGCTCCACATAGGCGAGATGCCTTCCGGAGCGACCTGGAAGATGCTTTTCGCCGTTGCCTGCCTGGGCGGTATAGGGTTCACTATGTCGATATTTGTGGACACCCTTTCGTTTGCTGACCTCACTCCGGAGATTACAGAACATCTCCGTTCTCTCGGTAAGATTTCGGTACTGGCGGGCTCCCTCTCCGCAGGCTTGCTCGGCAGTTTCCTCATCTCCGTCTTCAGTAGCCGCAAAGACAAATAGATGCCCGGCCAGGCGTTCTGTCAGCCCAGCCGGGCCGTCGTCAGGCATCCTTTTCCAAAATGTGGAGGTATTCTGTGGTGTATGCCGCCTTGTGATGGCGGTTGCATTCTTTATCAGCTCTGAAACGATGATAATCGCGGGATATCAGATCATATCTGCCATACCGTGACATAATCTGCCGTATTGCATCCACTGGCATCAGCCCTTCATTATTGTAGGACAGAAAAATATATTTGAACTGTGCGTCCCTGATCAGAGATTCGAAAGAGCTTGCGACTGTATGCGTCCCGCAATATGAGGAGCGGGCGTATTCGCGCAGGCCTGTCTTCCCTTTAGGGACGAATGGCTTATACTCAGCGATTGTGTTCAGCAAATGGTAATTGGCACCGAACTGCCTTGCATTGTAAGGAGGATCCAGATACAGAATATCTCCCGAGATTCTCTTTATAAGGATGTTGGCATCCTCACAATAGACCTCGTTTCCGCTATCAGTAAGCTCATATCGCGCCGGCTCCAGAACCAATGGCTTTTGTGCTGAGGCCTTGAGATGTTTCAGGAACGCCCCATAAACCGAGGCCGTATTCGCAAGTTTATCAGCACTTTCCAAAAGACTGCAAATCAGGAAATAATACAGGTCTTCTGATATTTCTCCTTGCGAACGCCACACCTCTATCGTTTTCCTTATGGCATCAATCTTTTTCCCGTTTTCATCCGAAAAATACTGGCGTCCGCTTCCGCTGCCGGCACAATAATTTGAATATATGAATCCGTCAGAAATGCCGTCCAATGCATTCAGCCGGGCAATGTGCTCTTCCTTTCCACATATTTCCTGGTTATTGCCTATATAATTTCTATTCAGGACGTAACTGTAATATTCCCAGTCATTTGAGATTACCTTTTTTACTTTTGTCTTGAACGAGCGGCCGACCACGCCCGTTCCGGCAAAGATATCGCAGAATACCTTTTCGGCCAGACTTCCACCGACAGTGGAATTGACAGCCTCGGTCAGGAACGGCAGCAATGAATATTTAGAACCAATGTAATTCATCTTCAATACGGCACGTTTGAAAAGGTAATCGTTTGATTGCCAATAGAGTATTCTATATATCCCAATGGCAGGCATCTCCCCTTGTTCCTGGTGTTGAACGAATGGAACAATGTCCTTATATCAGATGTCAGCCCTCCTGCCTTGCATATCAAGACAGGCTGTATTGTGCTCATCCTATTGGGAATATAATACTGTTCAATCCAGTCGATATATCTTTCAATCTGGCGGATATTGTCGGAGTATGCAGGAACTGATTTCAGTTCAATCGGGACAATTCTCCTATGCAGGTCATCAATTTTCATTGATAACATAATGTCTATCCGCTGCATTCCCACGCCGCAGGAAACTTCGTTGCCGATCCACTCCAGTGAATTTCCCGCTATGCCTGCTGCCTGGTCAAGACTCGGATTGGTATTCCGTCCGATATTCTGAACAATATACATCTGAAGGTGTGATTCGTAAGCAAGTCCGTCAGCATCCTTCTTTATCATTCGGGGCAAGATGTCAAATGGCACCGTAGCCCCAGTATAATTATAACTTGTACTGGATGATATAATCTCTGCCGAAACCGGGTTGTAATCATAATACTGTGACGGAGGAAGAGGCGTATTGCCGTTCTCGCGCCTGATGAGATCGACCAGCCTCTCCGTTTCGTAAATGGTTATCATCGTGTTTCCCCGATTCCCTTTCAATTTGCGATATATAAGGCTCCACAGCATCTGGCAGGGGCTTTGAATATTGCGGATCTCATCTAAAGCTTTCCATTCTGTGACGCCTTTCGCATACACCTCGTAAGGCTTTATTTTAATTCTGAATGTCAGATTCTTCCCAAGTTGGTCCGCCAGGAATTGCGTATTGGTTGCCCTGTCAAGAAAAGGCTCCCCATCAGCCTGGAACACTCCATAAAATCTGCCTTCCTGCGCAGAAGAGGCCTGAAGGTAAAATATGATATAATCCCCACTCCTTATCCTGGAACAGTCCGCCATCATCGATACAAGCCCGGCCTCGGCGGCGTGCTTGCGGGACGGGTATAAAGCCGATGTGGGATTGCCGTTGAAATCAACATCCTTTTCTTTTGCACCTGTTCCGGCAAACAAATATTGAAGATGCAGCGGGAATGTTGTTTTATCTACAATGAAAACATGTGTTGTCATTTCATCCGATTTTCTTGAAAACAAAAATATACTCGTGCTTGAACAAGAAATAGTCGCTTTGAAGCGCCCGGTATTTCCAGATGTCTTCTGCTCCGAGTTTCCCTCTGTTCCCTTCAATATTCTTTATTATGATTCCTTTCAATTTGACATCAAAATTCTTCTTCACGGCATTCATCATATAGAAGGCCAAAGGCACAACCTCGCTTTGTTTGTAAACATCTCCTGCCACGACAGCGGAGTATCCTCCTGATTTAAGAAATTTCATGCCGTTTTTCATTGCCTGAACAAACTTATCCAGAAAAGGCTCCAACCTGGATATATGTGACAAGTCTCTCTCGTCCTGTGTGAACTTCACAATGTCCATATAAGGAGGATGGGCTATTATGAAATCAACATTTGAGATGCCCCTCTTTGCGCAGATATCATTCATTATTCCCGAAAAAGACACCTCGTCTGTTACATCACATTCACAGAGATCAAATCTAATACTTGTGCAATCCTGCATTTTCTCTTTCACAAATTGCAGAATCTGCGTATTTATGTCAAATCCGATGTAATCTCTTCCCAGATTCTCGCATTCAAACAAAGTGGTGCCGCTGCCTGAGAAAAGCTCAAGCACAGTGTCGCCCTTGCTTGTGTAACGCCGGATCAACTGATTAGGTATCTGGGGAATAAAATTGCCGTGATACACATTCGAGTGCTTGCCGCTCTTGTCTCTTTCATTAATAACCCATAGACTGTCAACATTCAAGTCCACTTCCCGCCAATTCTCTTTTGTGATTTTGTCCATCTTCTATGAGATTAAATGCCAATAAAACTATTTTTCCCAAAGTTAAACAATAATTTGGCATCCTCAAGAAATTATCTCACGCTGAACTTCACGGAGGTCCTGATATCGTCGGAGGCGGCTCCTATGTAAGCGGTGAAGACCCCTTTCTCAAGAGTCCATCCACCGTTTTCTTCGCTGTAGTATTTCAACATATCGGCATTGACCTCGAAACTGACTTTCACAGTCTCGCCAGGTTTGATGCTGACCTTGCGGAACGACTTGAGTTCCATTACAGGTCGCTCGACGGAAGCCTCGTCATCGCCGATGTAAAGCTGGACAATTTCCTTGCCTTCGCGGTCTCCGGTGTTGGTGACATTGACGCTTACTGTGACAGTGCCGTCAGCGGCCATCTTTGTCTTGCTTACACTTGCCTCTGAATATCCGAATGACGTATAGCTGAGTCCGTGTCCGAATGCGAAGAGAGGACGGATATCCTGTTTCTGCGCCCATCGGTATCCGACGAAGATTCCCTCGCTGTAATTTGCAGTGCGTGACTCCGGATTGTATGCCCCGAGGTGGTGGGCTCCGTTGTCCTCAAGCTTGACCGGGAAGGTCATCGGAAGCTTTCCTGAAGGGTTGACGTCTCCGAAAATGACGTCGGCGAGCGCTATGCCTGACTGGGAGCCGCAATACCAGGCCTCCACAATCGCATTGACATTGTCAACCCAAGGCATTGCCACGGCATTCCCCGAGATGATGACTACGGCAAGATTCGGGTTCGCTTTCGCAAGCGCTTCAATGACAGCGTTCTGGCCGTATGGCAGCCCGAGTCCGAGCCTGTCAGAGTCCTCGCAGTCCTGATGCCTTGACTTGTTCAGTCCGCCTATGAAAATGACAGCGTCAGCCTCTGCTGCCTTCTTGCAGGCATCATTGATCAGTTCCTCAGCGGAACGGCTTTCCGAGAGATCCTGGCCTGTCACGACCCCGTTGTACGAGCCGCTTACGTCACCGACGTAACCTCTTTCGTAATCAACCGTGACTCCTTCTCCGGCTGCTGCCCTGATTCCGTCGAGAGGCAGAATCTCCCTCTGCACTTTCAATGAGGAAGAGCCTCCTCCGACAGTCATCATTTTCAATGCGTTTTCCCCGACGACGAGTATCCTGCTTCCTGCTTTCCTGCTGATCGGCAGAATGTTGCCTTCATTCTTGAGGAGGACGATTCCTTCATCCGCAATCTTTCTCGCCGCATCATAATGCTCAGGGGAGCAGAGGGAGCCGTTCGGCTTGTCCTTGCGCATCGCTGTCCTGAAATTAAGGCGAAGTACTCTCCTTACCTTGTCATTGAGCACATCCTCAGATGCTCTTCCGTCCCGGAGTCTCTCAAGATAGGAATCAGCCAAATGGTAGGCGTCGTAGCCATTCGTGGCTCCCATTGTGAGTCCGTCAGTCCAGGTGCCGAATTCGAGGTCGAGTCCGTTGGTGATGGCCTCGTCAGTGTCGTGGCATCCGCCCCAGTCCGAAATCACGGCGCCGTCGAATCCCCATTCTTTTTTGAGAATATCATTCAGGATATACTGGTTGTGGCAGAGGTGCTGCCCTTTGTACAGGTTGTATGCTCCCATAATGGACCAGGCACCGCCTTCCTGCACGGCCGCCTTGAACGCCGGAAGGTAAATCTCGTTCAATGTCCTGTCGTCAATGACGGCGTCATACTCGTGTCTCAATGACTCCTGGTTGTTGAGTGCAAAATGCTTCACGCATACAGCCACTCCGTTCTTCTGCACCTCCTGGATATATGGCACGACCATTTTTGATGCCAGATATGGGTCTTCGCCCATATATTCGAAATTACGCCCGTTGAGCGGAGTCCTGTAAATGTTGACTCCCGGTCCGAGAAGCACGTCCTTTTCCCTGTACCTGGCCTCTTCTCCGATGCTCTTGCCGTACAATGCGGACATTTCCTCGCTCCAGGTGGCTGCAAGACAGGTCAATGCCGGGAAAGCGACGCAGGAGTCATTTGTCCAGCCTGCCTGGTTCCATTCGTCCCAAAGAACTTCGGGCCGTATTCCGTGAGGGCCGTCAGTCGTCCAGAGATCCGGGATTCCGAGACGGGGAACTCCGGCTGATGAGAATTTGCTCTGGGCGTGAAGAATCTTCACCTTTTCTTCCAAGGTCATTCTTGAGAGCGCATCTTCCACTCTCTCTTCAATAGGCCGGCTTTCATCAAGATAGACCGGTGTTTCAGCCTTCCTTGCTGCCTGTCCGCAGGACAGAGCTGACAGGATTGTGGCCACAATCGCGCAAATCGCTGCTGTTCTTTTCATTATGTTATAAAATTTAGTATTTCCAAAATCTCGGGAATCGTTGATCCCCTTATTCAATGTTTCTCACAGCCTCCTCGAACGAGTCGCGTGAGCCGCGCGCTTTGTTCTTGGTCTTGGCCCTGTAATTGTATATCGTGTTGGCCGAATAATGGAGAAGCGAAGCTATTCTGCTTGAATCAGTTATCCCGAGTTTTATCAATGCGAAAATCCTCAGTTCCGGAGTAAGGATGTCATCGCCTTTCGGAATTATTTCCGCTCCGTCCGCTAACAGCCCGTTGAACTTCTCCACGAAATCCGGGTAGATGCTGATGAATGCCTGGTCGAACATCTTGTAGAACTCAATGATGTCATTGTCAATAGGTTCCTGCTGTTCAATCTCATCAGTGATAACCTTGGTCTTGCCCTGGCGGATGTATTTCAGCACCCTGCTCTTGTACCTTCTGGTTGTGCTGATGTTGTCGGAAACCATTCCGAGGAACAGTCCGATGTACTCCTGTTTCACTTTGTCCGACTCCTGAATCCTTGAGTTGAGCTTCACGAGCCGGCTGTTTATCTCCTCAAGTTCACGGTTCCTGTTGTCAATTTCCATATAGGAGTCCTGCAACTTTCCACGCACGGCCTCAATCATATGCTGCCTTCTGAAAAGAAAACCTACCATAACAAGTAAAAGCGAGAAAAGAACGGCCAGGCAGATGAGCAATGTCAATGTGACCCTGTTCAGCCTCGTATGCTTTTCCTGGTATGCGTACTCAAGTTCCGGAAAAAACTTGGATATCTGCCAGGGGCGTAGTTTTCCGTTGAAATACAACGCATCAACCATACAATGGTCAGCTGCATAGCGGAAGGCCCTGTCAATATCGCCTTTGTTGAACATCAGCCTGGACACGTCGTTGAGGGATGAATAGTCCCTGGTGGCGCACATAATGTCGGCTATGGCTGAACGAACAAGCCAGCTTTCACGATCTTCCGGATTGTCGAATGTGTAGGCATAGTAATATGCGGCTTCGGCATATTCCCTTGAGTTCCCGACACTTGCGTCCAGCATTCCCTTCGAGTGAAGGCGGGTGCCCTCTTTGTCATCGACCTCGTGGAAAGCCTCCCGCATAAGATAATGCCACTGCCAGGTGCCTTTTTCAATCTCTTCTAGCAGTTTGTTCCTGAAAGTGTCACGCTTCCTCAATTTGTCATCATAAGATTCCTTTGATGAGGTGTATGCCATTGTCTCGCCCCAATAGGTATGCTCGGCCTCATAATAGCATTGCAATGCGCCTTCCGGTATTTCCGAGTTCCTGTATATGTTGAGGATGTCGTTTGCTTCCACGGCATAGCCGGACTTGACATATGTGATAGCGCTCCTGAAGTCCGCTGTGGCTGCAAGGTCTTTTCTTCCGGCTTCATCAGCGGCAATCCTCGCTTTTCTCAAATATACGAGCACAGTGTCCTTGCTGTTTGCCCGGTAGGCATCGGCAATCCTCATATCGAGGTTGTAAATCTGTTCCGGGTCGGTCTGCTCATCGAGAATTTCCTTCAGAACGTTCACCCTGTCATTGAAGTATCCTTCATACAAGGACTTGTTCTCCAATGTTTTATCCAATATTTCAAGAAGCTGCCGGTCCTCCTCCCTCGAACAGGAGAGGACCAGCAGCAACATAAATATCAAAGATATTCGTGGGAAAGACATATCAGTTGTGTTTCTTTCCTGCAAATATAGGAATCTTATTCCACACTCTGTCAGATTTTTCTGAAGTCAATTGTGACATCGAACTTGCCTCCGTTCAGGGCGGAGCAGTCGGTGACGGTCATTCTGTATTTCGCTCCGACTTCGAGAGGCTTGAATACCTTGTCGTCGCCGTCCTGGTGGTCAAGGATGAGTTCGACGTTGCCCGGAACTTCGAGATATTTCTTGGCCTCGTCGGTGAGTGTCACTGTTCCCCATTCGTCACCCCATCCGGCCTGGCCGAAGAACTTGAATGAGATGTCTGTAGCCCTCCAGCAGTTTCCTACAGGTGTTAAGTCTCCGTCCTCGCAGGCTGTTCCGGTGAACTGGTAAACTCCGTCCTCTATCTGTGCAAGAGTGATCAGGAGACCTCCGTCCCATGCAAGCTGCTGTGCCATTGCCGGGTAGCCTACACCCCAACCCATGAAGGTAATGGCCTTCTCGTTGGCGTAAGTGGCGGCCTTTCCGTCTTCCTTGACGTGCCTTACGATGACATATTTGTTCTCGATATTGAGTTCGAAAGAGTAGAATCCGGTGATGGCCTTGAACTTCAGTCCTTCGGCTGTCAGTTCGAAATGGTCATTGTCAATAATCCATTCGAGAGGATTGTCAATGCCGGAGAACGTGATGATGCTGTTCTTCTCGACTTTTACGGCAGGCACCTTGTAAACGCTTGAGGACATCTTGAGGGC
>JAQXHU010000025.1 GCA_029007435.1 Bacteroidales bacterium | reverse complement strand
AATCATATTGTCAACGAAAATTGACTTTACGAATAAGCTTAAATATTCCATTTCGAATGAGTGTTAATGTTATTTCTCCTGAAGGTCTTTCTGGATGCTCCTCTGTACCCATACGATGCATCCGAGGAGGATGAGGGCCATCGGAGGAAGGATCACGAGACCGTTGTTCATGTAACCGAGGTCATAGAGACACTGCGGGATCACCTGGAATCCGAACAATGTTCCTGAGCCGAGGAGTTCGCGGAAGAATGCGATGATTATGAGAATCATTGCATAGCCGGCACCGTTGGCGAGACCGTCGAGGAAAGATGGAATCGGCTTGTTGCCGAGACCGAATGCCTCGATGCGGCCCATCACAATACAATTGGTGATGATAAGTCCGATATATACAGAGAGCTGTTTCTCAATACTGTAGGCATATGCCTTGAGAAACTGGTCCACAAGAATCACCATCAGGGAAACCACCACAAGCTGCACGATGATACGCACCCTGGTAGGGATGGAATTCCTCATACAGGAAACGATGAAGTTCGAGAAACTGGTCACGACGATAACCGAAAGGCCCATTACGAATGCTCCTTTCAGCTGGACGGTCACGGCCAGGGCTGAACATATACCGAGGATAAGGGTGGTGATAGGATTGCCCTTGAAGATCGGATTCAAAAGAGTTTCTTTTATTTTTGCGTTCATATCAAATCCTCCCTTTAGTTAGCGGTTGAAAGACTGTCAGCGGCTGTGGAAAGTGAATCCGCAGACTGAACAAGTTCGCGAAGAATTCCGCCTCTTGCCTGGATGGCGTTGAGGTAAGGCTCGTATGCTGCAATCCAGGTCTGGAGAGCTGCATTGAGTCCGTTGCAGGTCATTGTGGCTCCGGTGATTGCGTCAACTGCGTTGGCAACGCCTTCCGGAACGCCGCCTTTCACGATGCTGAATGCAGGGGCATCTCCGTTATATACAATGGATTTGCCCTCGAACTCAGCCCTGAACTGAGGGTCGTCCTTGATCTTGGCACCGAGGCCCGGAGTCTCGCTTTCGTGGTCGAAATACACTCCTTTGATAGTCTTGTCCTCATTCACAGCGACATAACCCCATACCGGGCCCCAAAGTCCGGCACCGTAGCAGGCGATTACGGTGACTTTGCTTCCGTCCTGTTCGAAAATCACGACAGGGATGGACACTTCGTTCTCCACTCCGTTTCTGATGAGTTTGTTCTGCGCCTTGAGCGCGGATGTCGATACAATCTCGCAGTTCTCGATGTCGAGATTCCTGTCGAGTGTGCCGTCAGCCTTGATAAGGAAGGCCTCTTTGGCCGCTTTCCTGTAGGCATCCAGCACCTTGTCATTGCCCATCGCGTCAAGCTCGCTCTTCTCGTAGAATTTTGCGGCCGCGAGCATCTGGCTGATTGTCTCCGCTTTTACATTGGCATCCTGCTTCGGGGCCAGTACCTGGGACACAGTGGCGAGAATGGCGGCAACCAGCACTACGACAAGAGTCGTGTAGATGACTGTGTATATATTACCGTTAGTATTCATATCAATAAAAGTTATGCGATTTTTACTTTCTTCGCTCTTCTTGAAATCGCTGCGGATGTGACGTAGTGGTCAATCAGCGGTGCGAAGGTGTTCATAAGAAGGATAGAAAGCATCATTCCTTCTGCGTATCCAGGGTTGAACAGCCTGACAACCACGCAGAGAGCTCCGACGAAGAATCCGTAGATCCATTTGCCGCACTCTGTCTGGGCGGATGTGACAGGGTCTGTCGCCATAAACACTGTACCGAAAGCGAAACCTCCCATAATCAGCTGATACCAAGCTGGGATGTCAGTGGCTCCGGACACATTGCCGAGCCAGCCCACAAAGAGGGCGCCGACAACTGAGGATGCCATTATCTTCCAGCTTGCCACGCCCGTCCAGAGGAGAATCACGGCGCCTATGAGTATGGCGATGACTGATGTCTCACCTACAGAGCCAGGTACAAGTCCGGCGAACATATCCCAGGCGGACATGCTGTACTGGACGCCTGCGTTGTTCATTGCGTCAAGACCTTCTGTGGCGAAGGCGAGCGGTGTTGCTCCGGTGGCTCCGTTGACGAGGGACTCGCCGCTTTTCAGTGAAATCCAGACCTCGGAACCTGACATCTTGCTCGGGTATGAGAAGAACAGGAACGCGCGGGTGAGGAGGGCAGGGTTCAGGAAGTTCATACCTGTGCCGCCGAACACCTCTTTGCCGAAAAGCACTGCGAATGCTACAGCTATAGCCAGCATCCAGAGCGGAACGTCAACAGGAACGATGAGCGGAATGAGCATTCCGGACACGAGATAACCCTCATTGACTTCCTCGTTCCTGATCTGGGCTGAAGCGAACTCGATGCCGAGACCGACAAGGTAGGCCACAATATAAAGAGGAAGGACTTTCAGAAGACCGAACCAGAAATTCTGGAGCAGTCCCCAGTCCTGTCCTGTGGCGAGGCTGTGCTGATAGCCGACGTTCCACATTCCGAACAGGGCCGCAGGAACGAGCGCTATCACTACTATTATCATAATTCTCTTCAGGTCAACCGCATCCCTGACGTGGGCTCCGGTTCTGGTCACTGTGCCAGGCACGCGGAGGAATGTGTCGAATGCGTCAACGGTCGAGTGAAGGAAACCAAGTTTGCCGCCCCTTTCGAAAAGGCCCGGCTGTGGTGTTGTATTCTTATTATCTTCCATAACTTCCGTGAGATTAAGCCATTTCTTTAATCATAAGGTCAATGCCTTTCTCGATGATGGCCTGGATGTCGTTCTTTGACGGGTCCACGTACTCGCAGAGGGCAAGATCCTCAGGGAGAACCTCGTATATTCCGAATTTCTCCATCTTGTCAATGTCACCGGCGATGCAGGCCTTGATAAGATAAACTGGGAAAATGTCCATCGGCAGAACTTTGGAATAGACATCGGACATAACGAAAGCGCGAGGGCCTCCGTTGGTGTTGGTGTCCATATCATAGTTCTTCTTGGGGCAGAGCCACGAGAAATATGTGCGGCTTGAGCTGAATTTGCCGAAACGGAAAGGTTTTGCCCATCCGAGCAGCTCTCTTTCAGTGCCTTCGTGGATCAGGGTGACCTGGTTGTCGAAGAATCCGAGAGAACCGTCTGCTCCGACGTTCTTTCCTGTGAGCACGTCGCCGCTGATGAAACGGATGTCACCTGCCGCATTGTCATAGAATTCGGCGACGTCTTTCATATTGATTCCCGGGAGGGCGTCAACATAAGCAGGCTCAATGGCCTTCGGCCCGGTGACAGCCACCTTCCTGGCAAGATTGCATTTGCCTGTGTTGAAAAGTTTTCCGATAGCGGCGAGAAGCAGGAACGGAACTGTCCACACTGTGTCACCTTTCATAATAGGAGAGATGTGGCTGATCTGGACTCCGACATTTCCGGCAGGATGTTTGCCGCTGAACACGTGCTGAATAACATTCTCAATCTTGTGGAAAGGAGTGCCGGAATAGTTGTCGCTTCGCAGTGAGAAGTGCACGCCGCCTTTTGTGAGCTTGCCGAGCACGTTAACACCGGTCTGGATGTTCTCGACTTCGTCCTTGAACGCATATTCAGGGACCGGGGCGAGGGGAGCGGTGGTGAAGGCTGAAACGAAGATGGCTTTAGGCTCTGCTGCCGGATCTGCGACAACACCGTATGGCCTCTGGATAAGAGAAAGCCACAGGCCGCTCTTGAGGAGAAGAGCCTTGACATCCTCAGTGGACATATCAGCCACTTTCTGGACGCCGAAGTCAACATACTCCTGTTTGCTGTCCGCCTTGATGTTTACCGCAAGCAACTTCCTTTTTTCGCCTCTGACGATTTCCGCCACGGTTCCGCTTACCGGAGAAGTGACAAGTATGTCAGGATTTTTTTTGTCTGCCAGAACAGGGGAACCCGCGAGAACTTTATCGCCTTCCTTGACAAGAAGCCTTGGTGTAAAACCCTTGAAGTCAGTCGGTTTAACAGCGATAACGTCAGGAACCACCGTCTTTCTGGTTTTCTGGGCCGCTTTCCCTGAAATAGGGATGTCCAGCCCGTGTTTCAAATCGATGTTGTTTGACATTATAGGTAACCTTTAAAAGTTTTTCGTTTTTCGGGTGCGAAGATACTCATTTTTTTTGGATTTTTTTACTAATTTCGCTGCCCGCTGGAAAATCCGGCCGAAACGCAAATTGAAATACTGGAATATGACTGAGAGAAGTACAATATTGGAGGGGCTTGACGACCAGCAGAGAGCGGCGGTGAGCCAGACTGACGGGCCTGTGCTCATTGTTGCAGGTGCGGGCGCGGGGAAGACAAGGGTGCTGACAGGCAGGGTCGCATATCTCCTTGAGAAGGGATGCGAGCCGGACAGGATCCTCGCTTTGACATTCACCAAAAAAGCCGCGACAGAGATGAAGGAACGTATCTCTTCGATGGTGGGTGACAGGAAGGCCAGACGACTGTATATGGGTACGTTCCATTCCATTTTCATACGTTTTCTCAGGGAGTTCGCCGACCGTCTCGGCTATCCTGCCAATTTCACGATTTACGACACGGGTGACTCGGTGAGCGCCCTGAAGTCCTGCCTCAAGGAAATGAAGCTGGATGACAAGGTTTACAAGCCGAAAGATGTCCTCAGCCGTATCTCGATGGCGAAAAACAATCTCGTGACTCCTGAAGCATACAAGCGCAATGCACAGGCCATTGCCAACGACACTCACGCCAAGAAGCCCGAGATATGCAATATCTACGCTCTGTATGCCGCCAAGTGCAAACAATCCGGAGTGATGGATTTCGATGACATCCTCTTGAATATGAACATATTGTTCAGGGATTTCCCGGATGCTCTCGAATCTGTTGCAGGCCGTTTCGACTATATTCTCGTGGACGAGTACCAGGACACCAATTTCGCCCAGTATCTGATATTGAAGAAATTGAGCCAGATTCACCGGAATATCTGCGTTGTGGGAGATGACTCCCAGTCGATATACGCATTCCGCGGTGCCAAGATAGAGAACATCCTGAACTTCAAGAAGGATTACCCGGAATGCAGGCTTTTCAGGCTGGAGCAGAATTACCGTTCCACAAGAAATATTGTGGACGCTGCCAACTCCGTCATCGAGAAAAACACTTCGAGAATTCCCAAGACCTGTTTCTCAAAAGGACCGGAAGGGGACAGAATCCACTTGATTAAATCCTATACGGAGCAGGAGGAAGCGCTTCTTATAGCTTCGTCCATTATTTCAAGAATGGGTGAGGAACATTGCCAGTATCAAGATTTTGCGATATTGTACCGGACCAATTCCCAGTCCAGGGCGATAGAGGAGGCGCTGCGCAAGCGCAATCTTCCATATATGATTTATTCCGGCAATTCGTTCTTCGACCGTGCGGAGGTGAAGGATATGATGTCCTATTTCAAACTCATTGTCAATCCGAATGACAACGAGTCGTTTCTCCGCGTTTTGAATAAACCGGCGAGGGGAATCGGCCAGACATCCGAGGAGGCTCTTGCGACGGCCGCGAGGAATGCGGGACGTTCTATTTTCAATGCCTGTGACCCCGCTTTCCTGGCTGAATCGGGGCTCAAGTCGGCTGCGGTAGGCAGGATTATGGCGTTCAGGGATATGATTGCCTCTTCCAATGCCGACCTTCCGAAAAAGGACGCTTTCTCGGTGGCTCGGGAACTGTCGGCAAAATGTGGGCTTTACGCCTCTTTCAAAGAAGACAATACTGTTGAAAGCCAGTCACGAGCGGCAAATATCGAGGAACTTCTGAACAGTGTGCAGGGATTTGTGGAGGACCGCCAGAACGAATACAGAGAGGAGCTGATGGCGGACGGAAGCATATCCGATGTGGATTCAATCAGCGATTCAGACCTGCCTTTGGTTACTCTCGGGGATTTTCTCGAGGATATTTCCCTGCTCAGCGCCGTGGATGTGAAAGAAGATGAGGATTCCTCTAACAAGATTGCCCTGATGACAGTGCACTCGGCCAAGGGCCTGGAATTCCCGTATGTTTATGTCGCGGGAATGGAGGAGAACATTTTCCCGTCTGGAGGAATGTTCGCTTCTCCTTCGGACATAGAGGAGGAGCGAAGGCTTTTCTATGTGGCGCTTACGAGGGCCAAAGTCGCTGTGGACCTGACCTTCGCATCCACCAGAATGAGGAACGGCAAGCACGAGTCCAATTCTCCAAGCCGGTTCATCAAGGAAATTGACCCGAAATATATTGCGAATCCTTTGAAGGATGATGATTTCGATGAACCATCTCCGGAGGTGCGCGGTTTCGGAGGTTTCGGACAGTCTTTCCGGGGAACAAGTTACGGCAGGTCTGAATATGGGAAGTCAGGAAGACCGCATATAGAGCGCAGGCCTGAGAAGCGGACTCCTGAATTGAGGCCCGGATTGCGGTCAGTACCAAAGCCGTCATCCTTTCCTGCAAGAGGTTCTGATGCTGAATTCGCTCCGGTTTCCGTGCTGGATCTGAAGGCCGGACAGAGAATCGAGCATAACAGATTCGGTTTCGGAACTATTTTGGAAATAAGCGGAAATGGTTCCGATTTGAAAGCCAAAGTGGACTTTGACGGGTTCGGAGTGAAAATTCTGCTGCTTAAATATGCCAAAATACGCCCTGCTGACTGAAAGAATTAAGTCGCTTTGGTAGAAAAAGTTATATTTTTGACGTTTCTTTTTTGAAAAACGATATAATTATTGAAAAGTTTCGTATATTTGCAACGAAGTTTTTCATAGTTTAAGTTTAGGTTAAGTAGCGGGGCAATCGCAGTGAGTGCGACTGCCTCGTGAATTGTTTTTTGTGGATAGTAATTATTAACACTTTTACATTATGATACTTACAAATATCAACGAGTGCTGGAGATATGCACAGATGCATCCGGAGTTTCAGAAACTTTTCGATTTTATAAAGAAGACTGATTTTGAAACTCTCCCGGAAGGCCGGAACGAGATTGACGGCGACAGCTTGTTCGTCAACCACGTCAGAATGGCCGGCAAGAATCCTGAGGGCCAGCCTATTGAAATTCATAAAGATTATATCGACGTTCATTTCCTGATTTCCGGGAAAGAGTCCATCGGCATCAAGTCCGCCGGGAAACTTTCATCATTTTCAAAGCCTTATGACGCGTCTTGCGACTGTGCGCTGAGTAACGACGAGCCTGATACATTTGTCTCGATTAATCCCGGTGATATGGTAATAGTATGGCCGGAAGACGCTCATCTCCCGGCCATATCTGAAGGCGATATTCACAAGATTATCGCCAAAGTGCGTATGTAGTTTATTCAGCTGCTGCGACTGAAGCTTTCAGTGAATCGGTGAATGCCTGGGCGGCGCGCATACTTGCCTCTTCCTCTTCTGGTGCGGCGTATGCGTGCTTGTAGCCTTTGACCTTGTTCCATTCTCCACGGGTGAAGTCAGGCACGGCCACCGGCGCATTGCCGTTGTCCATTGACAGCTCCCCGAGTTCAGCAAGGCAGCACCATTCTGCGAGGTCATAGACGTCCATATCGAGAGGCAGACCGTTCTGGAGACAGTAGATGAGGCGGCTGTCCATAATGAAATCCATTCCTCCGTGTCCCCCGACTTCAAGAGCCATCTCCCTGTATTTCTTCAGGATAGGATGCTCATATTTCTCCTCCAGTGCTTTTCTTGCCTCTGCCGGCATAAATGAGTGTGCACTCAGGTTTTCGATGTCCGGAATATCTCCGTCGTTGCCAAGCTGGCTGGCCTCCACAGCGTATCCCTGAATCGGGTACTTGTTGGCGAAACCTTTGGTTCCGGTCAGCTGGTAGAGCCTGTTGTAAGGCTGAGGTGTCATTACATCGTGCTGAATCTCAATGACTTTTCCATTGGCGGTACGGATGAGGGTGGTTGTGTGGTCTCCATTTCTGAAGTTCTCGCACTTCTCTCCTGTCCTTTTCTCCACCAGTTCCTTGCCTACTACGGATTTGGTGTCCATAGCCACGAGTGTCTCCATCCGGTCACCTCTGTGAATGTCGAGTGCCTGAGCCACTGGACCAAGTCCGTGTGTCGCATATACATCTCCGCGGTGTTTCATATTGTATTCAAGTCTCCATCCGAGCTTGTCATCCGGACCGTTCTTCCAGTAGTGATCCCAGAACGGGCTGAGCTCGTGGATGTAAGCTCCCTGCGCCCTGACAATCTCTCCGAAGACTCCGTGCTGCGCCATATTGAGAGTGTTCATTTCGAACCAGTCATAGCAGCAGTTCTCGAGAATCATACAGTGTTTACGGGTCTTCTCGCTGAGGTCGATGAGCTCCCAGCATTCTTTCAATGTCAGCGCGGAAGGAACTTCTATTGCCACATTCTTTCCGTTCTCAAGTGCGCATTTGGCGATAGGGAAGTGGTGCACCCAGTCAACGGCTATGTAAACGAGATCGATGTCATCTCTGCTGCAAAGCTCCTCGTAGCCTTTCTCTCCGTAATAAACGGCGGCCTCCGGGAGTGACGCTCTCTTGAGGTATTTCTGGCAGGCCTCGGCTCTTTCTTTCTCGTGGTCGCATAATGCAACTATCTGAGTGCCAGGGATATATGTGAAGCGCTCCACGGCGCCCGGACCTCTCATTCCGAGCCCTACAAAACCTACTCTGACAACTTCCATTTTCGGAAGAGCCAGGCCGATGACGCTTTCCTGGCCTGCCGGTCTTTCAGGTGCTTCAACGATGATAGTGTTGCCGTCCCAGTGCCATTTGGTGCCTTTGTCGTTCACAAATGACTTTGTGCAGGCTGTGGCCGATACAGCCATCAGCAGCAAAATGAGTTTTGCGATTCTTTTCATTGGATATTATGTTTTTAGTGACACAAAAATATTTAAAAATCGCAATTATTCCTAAACATTGCTTTTTATTTTATAAATTTGTTGAAAGATGAGAAAACAAACACAAATTTTTCCTTGAGATGAAATCGAATTTGAGAATAATCCTGGCGGCGTTTGCTGCCGTATTGTATGGAAATGTTGTGAAAGCTGCCGCCCCTGGGACTTTTCCACATACGGTTTTTGTCGGAGGCCAGGCACAGCACGTCCAGGGCCTTGCCTATGACAGCGAGAAGAACTGTATTTATATGTCATTCACCAGCAGGTTCCTAAAAGTGGATATGCAGGGCAATATCCTGGCCTCTGTTGACCGGATTCAGGGCCACCTTGGCGCGATGACGTTCAATCCCGCCGACCGTAAGGTGTACGCTTCTCTCGAATGCAAGGACGACGAGATTGGGCAGGGTATTGCCAAAGTGCTGGATGTCAAGGCTGTGTCAAGGGCCGATTCCCGTTTCTACATTGCCATTATCGATGTTGACAAGATGGAGAGCATAGGTGTGGACCCGGAGAATAATGATGTCCTCAGGACAGTGTGCGTGAAGAAAGCTGTGGAAGATTATGCGTTCTCCTCCGGCACTGGAGACGGAGCCTATGAGCACAGGTACGGCTGTTCCGGAATTGACGGAGTCACAATCGCTCCTGAGATAGCTCCCCGGAAAGCGGCCCTGTATTCCCGCAATCCCCAGCCGGCGAAAATGTATCTGTATGTGGCTTATGGCATTTATGGGGATATTGACAGACAGGACAATGACTATCAGGTGATTCAGAGATACGATCTGGACGAGCTTGACCGTTGCGCCAGGCCGGTGGTTTTCGGCGAGGCTCACGTGAGCGGACCGGCCAAACCGGGGAAAGAATACTTTGTATATACCGGAAACACGAATTACGGTGTGCAGAATATGGCTTATGACCCTCATACGGACTGCATTTTCCTGGCTGTTTACAAGGGAAAGAAACCGCAGTTCCCGAATTATTCTCTTTTTGCTTTGAGCATTGCGCAGAAGCCGTTCAAGGCTTCTCTCAAAGGTGGACGGAACTCGTCCAGACATTTGCAGCTCAGCCTTGTGGAGCCAATTGAACCGTATTTTGTCAATCCTTCATCAGACGAAGCTTCCGGTATCACCGGATGGAGATTCAAGTGGGGTTCCTGCGGGCTCTGCCCTCTCGGCCAGGGCCTGTGGTATATCGCCGAGAACGCAAGGGACAAAGAGACCCGCAAGGAATCCTGCACTGCGCGTCTGTACCGTTGGACAGGAAAACCTGACGGACCTTTCAAAGCTGTGGAATGAAAAAGTGGAGGAATGAAATTTAAATGATTGGAAATGGACAGGAGGGATTTTATCAGAATGTCTGCTGCCGGCCTGATGGGATTAGGACTGGCTCCCGGGATTGAGGCTGTGGAAAGATTGCGCTCCGGCAGGAAGAATGCAAATGGATATTCTGTTGTGATTCTCGGAGATACGCATTATGACACCGCTCCGGACACTGTTTATCACGAGGGCTATTCAGACCCGAATCCGACCAGGGATGCGAATCACAGAAAGGAGTTCGTGAGGAATGCCGAGATGTGGGCTGACAGGTCTCCGGGACTGGTGAAGCGGGCGGCCTGTCTTGTGGATGAGAATACAAGAATGGTTTTCCAGACCGGGGACATCATCCAGGGCGACACAGCCGGGGTCGATGCTCATTGCAGGATGCTGGACGATGCGTTCAACAGCCTGAAGAAAGAGTTCGGTGATATTCCTCTTGTCACTGTTGTCGGCAATCACGATATCCGGGGCAAGAGTGATGCGGAAGCCCGGGAGGCATATCTGAAATATATGCCTGCAAAAATGTCCTGCGAACTCGGACAGGACATCGATGGCGTGAATTTCTCGTTCCGGATAGAGGATGACGCCTATATTGTGGTGGATTTCAATAAGCCTGATGATGAGAAGGTCGCGTCTCTCCTGAAGGCGGCCGACGGAGCCCGCCACACTTTTGTGCTGATACACGGGCCGGTCTTCCCGTACGACAGCTCGAAATATTACAAATGGTATTATCACGGCAAGGACAAGTCTCCTGAGGCAAGGGACCGGATGAGAAAAATGTTGGCTGAAAGGGATGCCATAGTGCTGTGCGGACATACTCACACGACCGAGTTCCTGGACTGGTATGGTGACGGCGGCAGGATAACCCAGATGACGATGAACAGTGTCTGGAGGAATGATGCGACGGGTATTTATACGGTTGATGCGAAAGGTGCGGAAGGCTACGGCAAACTGTCCGGCAAAGAGGCGTTCGACGAGTTCCGCCCTGGCATCAGGGCATACTCGCATTCTGCGGCTGCGGGCTCTTACAAGCTGAATGTCAATGGAAAATCCGTTACTGTGGATTTCTATGCCGGGGACTCGACCCGTCCAAGCCATAACTTCATCCTCCGGTAGGAGGAACTGTATAAAAAATTAAGGATGGCCTCGATGGCCATCCTTATTTTCTTGGTACTGGGTAGGAGAATCGAACTCCTATTACAAGATTGAGAATCTTGGGTACTAACCGTTATACGAACCCAGCATTTGTTTTTGGGATTGCAAAGATAGGTAATTTTTCTGTGAATCCAAATTTTTTCGCCACTTTTTTCTGACTTTTTGATTGCTCTTTGTGTACAGAGTTGAAAGCCAGTTATTTGAGAAATACGAAAAATACAGCCAAAATCAGGCAAATGAATGCGGCAATGTGGTTCCACTGGAGACTTTCCCCCTTGAACATAAATGTCACTATGATTGTGAACACCGTAAGAGATATAGCTTCCTGAATCACTTTCAGCTGCATTATGCTGAACGGACCTCCGTTCCCGTTGAATCCTATGCGGTTCGCCGGCACCTGTGCGCAGTATTCGAAAAACGCCAGGCCCCAGGAGAACAATATGACCAGAATGACAGGCCACCCGGTCGATATCTTCATTTCCTGAAGTTTGAGGTGACCATACCAGGCGAATGTCATAAAAACATTCGAGGTCAGCAGAAGTATCACAGTCCAGAATGATTTCATCTCATTGAATTTTGGGCTGCAAATGTAGTCAAAATATTTGGCTTTGTTCCCTTAAAATATTAAATTCGCTTGCTGTGAACAGAGCGTTTTACATATTTATAACTTGGATTGATATGAAAATCAAACTTTTTATGGCCCTCTCATTTTTGCTCCCGCTATCATTGGCGGCGCAGAACAAGGACTGGGCGAATTATTCCCGTTATGCTGAGGCAAATGCTAAAGTCACCGTCTCCCCGAAAGCAGTGCTTTTCGGAGATTCCATCACTGACGCCTGGCCCCGTCAGGATCCCGATTTCTTCAACGAGAACAATCTCGTCGGAAGAGGAATAAGCGGACAGACCACCACCCAGATTCTTTGCCGGATGCGGGAGGACGTAGTCAACCTCAGGCCCAAGTACGTAGTTATCCTTGCCGGAATCAACGACATAGCCATCAACGACGGCCATGCGCCGGATGTCAGAAGGGCTGTTGAGAATATCAAGGCAATGTGCGATATCGCGAAGGCGAACAAGATAAAGCCGGTTATATGCTCGCTGCTTCCTTCTTACAGGATAGGATGGCGTCCTTCCATTACTGACGCTGCCGAGAAAGTGGCTGAGTTCAATGCTCTGCTGAAAGCTTATGCCAAAGAGAACAAGATTGCTTTCGCTGATTATTATATGCTTTTCGCTGATGAAAATAACCATATGCCTGAGAAATATTCCAAAGATACTGTCCACCCTAACATCGAGGGCTACAGGCTTATGGAAAGCTGCCTTTTGAAATTTTTGAAATAATCTAGAAATATTATGACACTGATTAAATCAATATCCGGAATCCGGGGTACAATCGGAGGAAAGCCCGGTGGCGCTTTGACTCCGGTTGACATTGTCAAATTCACATACGCTTATTGCCATAAACTCAGGGAGCGCCGCCCGAAACCGGCAGGGGAGAGATACACTGTCGTGGTGGGACGTGATGCGAGAATTTCCGGGGAGATGGTCGAGAATATCGTCTGCGGAACAATTGTATCCTGCGGAGTTGACGTCATCAAGGCCGGATTGGCTTCCACGCCGACTACTGAAATGGCAGTGATGCTCTCAGGAGCCGATGGCGGAATCATCCTCACCGCCTCTCACAATCCGCGTCAGTGGAATGCTCTCAAGCTGCTGAACGAGAAGGGCGAATTCCTCACTGCGGCTGAGGGGCAGGCAGTGCTGGATTGCGCTGAGTCAGAGGACTTTGACTTCAGCGATGTGGGCAGTATCGGAGCTGTGACGGAGGAGGATTTTACAGACAGGCATCTGGATAAGGTCCTCGCTTTGCCTGCTGTTGATGCGGACGCTGTCAGGAAGGCCGGGTTCACTGTGGTTCTCGACGCCGTCAATTCAGTCGGCGGTATCATTATGCCCCGTCTGCTTTCTCGCCTGGGTGTGAAATGCATTGAACTGAACTGCAATCCGGACGGAGAGTTTGCGCACAATCCCGAGCCGCTTCCGAAGAACCTTGAGGAACTCAGCGCTACTGTGGTCCGCGAAAATGCGGATCTCGGAATATCTGTTGACCCTGATGTTGACAGGCTCGCTTTCATCTGCGAGAACGGGGAACCTTTCGTGGAGGAATACACCCTTGTGAGTGTCGCTGATTATCTTCTCTCCAGAGCTGAGGCGGAGGGAGAGAAGAATCTCGTGACAGTGTCCAACCTGTCGTCCTCCAGGGCTTTGCGGGACATTACCGAGAAGCACGGAGGCCATTATTACGCATCCGCTGTAGGTGAGGTCAACGTGACCACTTTAATGCGCGAGAAAGGCGCGATAATCGGCGGTGAGGGCAATGGAGGCGTCATTTATCCGGCTATCCACGCAGGACGTGACGCGATGGTGGGTGTCGCTCTGTTCCTGTCCAATCTGGCGCATAAGAAGATGAAAGTCTCCGAGCTTAAGAAGACCTATCCGGAGTACCATATTGCCAAAAACAAGATTGAACTTTCCGACAAGTCTCTCATTGACAAGATATTGAACCGTCTGAAAGAGATTTATGCCGCTGAGGACATAAACACTGTGGACGGCGTGAAGATCAGTTTCGAGGCGAGAAGGGAATGGGTCCATCTCCGCCGGTCCAATACGGAACCGATCATCCGCATCTATTCGGAAGCTCCGACAGAGAGCCGGGCCGTGGAACTCGGCGAGGATGTCAGGAAAGTGGCCGAAGATATTATGAAGAGCTGATATGTTTTCATTCAGGACGACCAGGCTGGAGGACCAGCTGGACAAGGCCCTGGTGGACGGAAAAGTCGGCTGCTTCTGCACTCAGAACTGCTGGGACACCAGCGGTGACCGCTATATGTGGCAGATCTTCAAAGACAGGGGCAATCTTGAGAAGCTGTTCCAGCCGGAAGATGCCGAGCTTACACCGGGCACAAACCATATTCACTTCGATTCGGACTCCCTTAGGGGCCTGAATGCTGTTGTCGTCGAGATACAGGATGTCGGAGTGAGGTATTTCAACTATACCAAGGACGTGATGCGTCTGATGATGCTCCTGACTGTTCTTGACGAGCCGCCCGCTCTGTACATAGTGGACCATCTCAATCCTGCAGGAAGAGTGGTTGAAGGCTCTGTCCCGCTGGACGAGTGCGAGCCTTTCGTGCCGCGTGTGGCTCACAGGCACGGACTTACACTGGGAGAGCTCTGCTCTTTGTTCTATTCTGAGATAGGCGCGAGATATCCCCTCCACGTCATCTCGGCCATGGCCTCGGATTACAACAAGGACATTCTTCCATGGACAATAGCTCCGGCTTCCGACATTCCTGGGATGTTCACCTGCTATATGTACAGCGGAGGAGGATTATGGAACAACACCAATATCACTCCGGGTATCGGAACGGCCCGCCCTTATGAGTATTTCGGGGCCCCGTTCATCACTCACGGACCTTTCGACAGGCTGCCTGTTCAGGAAGGAGTGCTTATGCGTCCTTGTTCCTTCAAGCCGTCCGCCGGACAGTACAGCGGGCAGATGTGCTATGGATATCAGATAATGCTTAAGCCCGGTGCCCAGTATCATTCCCTGCTGCATACTTTGCTGCTTATAAGGTATTTCCGTGACAGATACCCGCAGTTTGAGCTGTCTGGGGGATTCTCGAGAAAGCTTTCTGATTCCACCCTTGAGTCCTATCTGCGTGGTGAAATCTCTTTCCAGGATGCCAGAGAGCACGTCAAACTGGAGGAACAGAAGTGGATTCGCAAGGCGAAGCGCTTCATTCTTTATGACGATGCGCCTTACAGGATGAAATAATAAGGAAAATATTTGGAAGTTAGAAAGAAAGTGAGTAAATTTGCGTTCCAACTTTGAAACAAATTAAATTTTAAGACAATGAAAAAAGGAATTCATCCCGAAAGCTACCGCCTTGTCGCTTTCAAGGATATGTCAAATGACACAGTGTTCATCACCCGCTCTTGCGCTACCACCAAAGACACCCTCGTGGTTGACGGAGTTGAGTACCCAGTAGTGAAAGTCGAGATTTCCAACACCTCCCATCCATTCTACACAGGCAAAATCAAGCTTGTCGATACAGCCGGACGTGTTGACAAATTCTACCAGAGATACAAGAGCAGACAGAAGTAATTCGCTGCTTCTCAACAGAATCGCAGGACGGAGTCAATCTCCGTCCTGTTTTTTTACAGAACAATTATTCCTATGGAACTGTATGAGTATGCAAGACCGGACCTGATGTCCGGAAAGACAATCCTTTACGTCCACGGATTCGCTTCCGGCGGGCAGAACGGAACTGTCAGGACAATGAGTCTTCTTCTCCCTTCGGCGAGAATCCTGGCGCCTGATCTGCCGGTCAGACCGCAGGAGGCGATGGATCTTCTCCATAACCTGTGCGAGACAGAAAAACCTGATCTTATCATCGGCACATCCATGGGAGGTATGTACACCGAGCAGCTTGCTGGCTTTGACAGGATCGTTGTGAACCCGGCTTTCCATTTGGCGGATACAATATTGAAAAACAATGGCTTGGGCCGTCAGGAATATCATTGTCCACGCAGGGACGGGCAGACTTCTTTTTTAGTGAACAAAGGTCTTCTTGAGGATTTCCGGGAAGTGTCCGCCAATTGTTTCTCCGGTGTGCAGGCGGATGCCGCATCAATGGACGCGTTCGGTTCTGCATCGGAGGAACGTCACCGAATATATGGACTGTTCGGAACGAATGATACGATGGTGGACACATATCCTGATTTCGCCGCCCATTATCCTAACGCACTCCATTTTGAAGGAGGCCATTACCTTGACGACGGAGTGTTTCTTCATTCCGTACTTCCGGTAATTGAAAGAATAGATGACCTGCAGGCGAACAGGCAGAAACCTGTCCTTCTTGTCGCTTTCGCAGACACTCTGGCCGATGTCCGGAACGGAGTGGCAAAAGGCTTGGCCGTCAGTGATTTTGAACCTTGCGGCAGCGCTGTAAAGGCGTTTGCCTCACTGTCTGCGAAATATTCGCCTTATGTGTTGATTTCCAATGATTTCAATGCTCCGGAAAATCTTCCTGAAATGTACAGATGGATTGAGCGCCATATTGGTGTTCCTGCCTGGGACAGAGTCATCGTGTCCAACCGCAAAGATATGCTGTTGGGGGACTATCTCATAGACCGACACCCGGAAAGACTGTGCTCGGATAATTTTATGGGAACTGTCCTGCACTTCGGGGAGGATCCCTTCAGGACCTGGGAGGAAGTGCTTACCTATTTCGACCGCCTTGGCGGGCAATAAAACTACCGGCCTTGCGGCTGAATGCCATAAGCCCGGTGAATGTTATCAATGCGTTGAGAATCAGCAGTTCGTAGCTGAACTTGTAGCCTCCGAACCAGCGCTCGGAATTGAGCTGGAGCACCAGGCATATAAGCGGAGATACAATGGAAATTACCGGAACAGCCTTGTCAGTAGTCCTGCGTTTTGTCAGGATGCCGAATGCGAACATTCCCAATATCGGTCCGTAGGTGTAGCTGGCAAGTTTATATACTGCATCTATTGCGCTGGTGTTGTTGATGTAATTGAATACCAGAATTGTGAGGCCCATACAGATGGCCATTGCCAGATGCACCCGTTCACGGATGGATTTTACCTTCTCTTCGGTCCTGCCTGTGGTTCCCAAGATGTCCACAGTGAATGACGTCGTAAGAGCGGTGAGCGCAGAACCGCCTGCGGCGAACGAGCAGGATACCAGTCCGATGACGAACAGGATGCCAACAGCAGCGGGAAGCAGTCCGCTTGTGGCGACTGCAGGGAACAGAGTGTCTCCGGATGCCTCGATGCCGGATTCCCCGGCGAACAGATAGAGCAGAACGCCGAGCACCAGGAACAAAAATATCACCGCTGTCTGAAGCAATGAACTGACTATGATGTTTTTCTGGGAATCCCGGAAATTCCTGCAGGCCAATGAGCGCTGCATCATATCCTGGTCGAGTCCTGTCATGGCGATCAGCGTGAACATTCCTCCGAAGAACTGTTTGAGGAAAAATTGAGGATGGTCAGGGTCGTCAAAATAGAACAGCCTGGACATCCCGCTACTGGATACCGCTCCGGCCATTTCCTTGAAACTGTAGCCTAATGCCTTGCTGATGAACACTGTACAGAGGATAATCGACACTATCATACAGAATGTTTTCAGGAAATCAATCCAGATGACAGCCTTGACTCCGCCACGGAAAGTGTACAGCAGGAGAATCAGGACAGTTATGAGAACATTCAGCCAGAAAGGCATTCCCAACGGCCCGAATACCATCAGCTGCAATGAGATGCAGACCAGATAAAGCCTTACGGACGCTCCCAGCATCTTGGAAATGAAGAAGAACCAAGCTCCTGTCCTGTAGGATGAAACTCCGAGCCGTTCCTCCAGATACCCATAAATCGAGACAAGGTTCATTCTGTAGAAGAGCGGTATCAGGATGAATGCGATGACCAGCTGTCCGGCGATGAATCCGAGAGCCATCTGCATATATCCGAAGCCTGACACTCCTACCATTCCCGGAACGGAAACAAATGTCACTCCGGACATTGCGGAGCCGATCATTGCGAAAGCCACAACGTACCAGGACTGCCTGCGGTTTCCGCTGAAGAAACCTGCGTTGTCGGATTTCATCCCGGTGAACCAGGATATGAGAAGCACTATTGCGAAATATGCCGCTATAGTGATGATAATAGTTGATGGTGTCATTCTGCTGCGATGTTTTGTATGTCAGACAGCGTGTTGACTGAATCGGAAGCCGCTGTTAGTCTGCAGAGTTCGTTGTGCCAGAACCTGTAGGCCGAGTCGAGAGCAGGCCTGTTCTCCTCTTTGACAGGTTCTTCGCTCGGAGATTCCATACGCAGCGGATTGATAGGCTGACCGCTTTTCCACACGCGGAAATCCAGATGAGGGCCTGTCGATACTCCAGTGGAGCCGACATAGCCGATGACCTCGCCCTGTTTCACTCTTGATCCTGTTTTAAGCCCTGAAGCATACCTCGAAAGATGCAGGTATGCTGTTGTATAAACTGAATTGTGCCTTATCTTCACGGTGTTGCCGCCTCCTCCGCTCCAACCTTTGCTTATCACGGTGCCGTCTCCGATGCTCATCACCGGTGTTCCTGCCGGTGCCGCGTAATCCACTCCCGTATGGGCTTTCACCTGTCCGGTGACCGGGTGTTTTCTGTGGTAAGAGAACCCGGAACTTATCCTGGAGAATCTAAGAGGAGCTTTCAGGAAAGCTTTTCTCAGGCTCTCTCCTTTCTCGTTCCAGTATTTGTTCCCGCCGTCACCCTGGTCGAACCATACTGCGGGAAATTCCTTCCCGCCCTGGCTGAACATAGCGAAATGTATTGTGTCAATGTCGATTACCTCTCCGTCGCACAGTGCCTCATCGTAAATAACCTGGAATCTGTCCCCCTCCTGCATCGAGAAGAAATCAATTGTCCACGCATATATGTCCTCAAGATGGACAATCAGCAGAGGTGATGCCCCTGCCGCCTTCATATCGTTCCATAGAGACGACTTTATTATGACGTCGGAGTACTTGCGGCTGTGAGTGACCGGCTTGCTGACTTTCCAGGCATCGAATGGCCGGGTGCATTTCAATACGGTGAGGTTAATCCGGTCCTGATTGTAAACCAGATACTCAAGCTTGCGCTGCTCGCTGGTGTCGATGCTGTAATATGCCTGCCAGAGATTTCCCGCCCGCATTTTTCTCGGCTCGAATACCGAGTCACTTGCTGTGACCAGTTCCATAGCTTCCTTGGCGGACATTCCGAGACGTGTCATCAGGCCTGTAAATATCTCGCCGCTGTTAAGTGTGCCTTCCTCAAGGTCGAACGAGTCTGTGCAGAAACCGAGCGGGTACACTGTGTCGTTGGCCTCCTCGATTTCCGGCGCCGGTGTCTTCCTGTGGCAGGATGGGAGAGAAACTGCAACGAGCAGAGCCGCAATGCCCGCAGCGAAAGGTATATTGGACAATTTCATAATGTCGAGGTTTTGTACGTATGCAAAAATACACAAAAATGTCTATATTTACATTTCCTGATACAATAATACCTGAATCTTATGAGCAGAAATTTCAAGCCTGAAGACTTTTCAGTGACGGTTTCCCCCGTGGCATATTTCCGTTCCCCTTTCCCATCCAAATTCGGCGTGCCGAGGCAGAGCGGTGTGGTAAGTAATCTCCCGGGAGAGGTGGTATTTGTGCCTGAATTCCGCCGCCAGGAAGCGTTGAATGGTCTGGAAGGATTTGACTTTCTGTGGCTTATATGGGGATTTTCGGGGAACGCTGGAAATTGGAAGATGACGGTCAGGCCGCCCAGGCTTGGAGGCAACAGGTCTGTGGGAGTGTTTGCGTCCCGTTCTCCTTTCCGGCCCAACGGACTCGGACTTTCATCTGTCAGGATATCATCAGTGGAACTTGACGTTCCGGAAGGCCCGGTAATCAAAGTCCTCGGGGCTGATCTGATGGACGGCACTCCGATATACGACATTAAGCCTTATGTAAGATATACAGACTCGCATCCGGAGGCGGTGTCGGGGTTCACTGATGAACAGGAGTGGAACGAGGCGGAGGTGGTGTTTCCGGAAAGGCTCAGGGAAATGTTTGTCCGAATTGCCAGTCCTGAGAGACCTGACCTGGCTGTGGAGACACTTGTCGGGACACTTGCGCAGCGCCCTGTGCCGCAGTATCAGCACGATGCGGAAAAAATCTACGGGATGCCGTTTATGGGCTGCGACATCAGGTTCAGGGTAGCCTCCGGAATTGTGGAGGTCGTGGACATTGTCAGAAGCTGAGCTCGACACCAATATTGACAATGCATCTGTTCGGGGACTTCCGTATTGTCCCGTCCGGCGCTTTGATATTCCTGTGAGTCAGCCTCCAGAAAGCGTCCACTCTCAATAAGTTGAAAATATTCGTTATGCCGGCACCCATTTCTATGAAAGGCTTGTTCAGGGAATTCATTCCTGCCGGGAACAGTAGAGGCGCGCCGGATGATTCTGGCTCTCCCAAAACGCCGTTGTTCCGTTTTGACAATGTCCCGTAAGCGGCCTTGACGGTCAGCACTTCTCTCCAGTGGAGTGCTTTCACAAATGGAATCCGGTTCAGGAAAAAGCCTCCGAAATTGTGCTCCCAGAACAATGTTGTCCAGGTGTCAGAGGCGAACTCGTAGTACTCCATAGTTGAAAACGAATTCCTGTCCAGAATGTATGTGCCGTTCCCTTCGTACAGTTTCAGGAACGGATATGGAACCTTTCCGATGATTTTCCCTGCGGTGAACTGGATTCTGGAAGTTCCGGCCGGCGGCAATCTGAGATTGTAGTTCAGTTTGACCTCGCTTCTGAAATAGCTGTACTCGTTGCGGCCGATTCCTTTCAGCGAGCCTGACAGGTCGAGTGTCACTACCGGGTAGTCCGAGAACATATAGTATTTCTCGAATGTGCCCCTGTTGACAGTCTCGTCCTTAGAGAATCTTGCACAGAACCGCAGGGAGTTGGCGCATACTGAATTGACTGCCAGGGTGTCAGGGCCTCGCTCCTTGTCGGCGGTCCTGAACATAGGAACGAATGAGTTGCTGTAGATTCTCCTGGATTCTATTGTTGTGGAGGTGTTCAGCCAGGGCAGGATTTCCCAGTCGAAACGGAGCGAGTACTCGTTCACCGGGCTTCGCTTCTCGCTGCCTTTCTTGGTCAATATGGAGGTTATGATGCTGGTCTCTGTGAACGAACCGCTTCCTTTTCCAAGCTGCAGGATATCGCGTTTCCCTGACAGGGTCAGCTTTCTTGTCGGCAGCCGGCTAAGCATCCATTCAGCGCTTGCGCCGCCTTTGAATTCCTGGTCCTTCATTCCGAATGCGCCGTAGCCGGTGAATCTGAATTTCCTGCTGAAGTCTGATGTCGTGCGGATTCCCGCCTGGAAACGGCTTCCTTCTATTTTATTGAAACTGTACAGTTTGCCATAAGGCCCGAACTCGATGTATTTTGTATGGAGATATCCTGTGCCTACCGTGGTGATGATATGTTGCAGGCTGTTGAACAGCGGAACTGTCTTTACGGAGTCCACCATCGAGTAAATACCGCGCTCTCTTTCTGACAGGCTGTAAGGCCTTGCGTTGTCCCACCATTCATCATCTTTTTCGGCGGCCCCCTTTTCCACAACCACCGGCATCCTGCCCCTCTCTGAAGCCAGGCTGTCCGCATCTACAGGGATGGGGGAACCATAATAAGTGGCCCGGCTGCCGAGAAATGAGACCATTTTGGAAGAATCCCTCATTGTCAATGAGAAATCCACGGTAAGTTTGTCGCTTTTGTAGAACCAGAGGCTGTCTCCTGCAATCCTGTCTTCCCGGTCAATTGCCGCGGATCTTATCCAGTTCACGTTCGAGCCTTTCATCAGTTTCACGTGAATTTCCCTCATCGCGAAGTCAGTTGAGTCTATCGACATTTCTCCGTCGAAAACAGGTGAAGATATTCCTTTTTTTGGATGGAATCTGATTTTCCAGGTCTTGCGGCCTTCAATATCAAGACTGTCAACCAGATAATAATTGTAGAAAGATCTACCGTTGACACTGAGAGGAGATGGAATCTGAATGTCGAAGGCGTATATGAAGTTGTCGTAGAAGTTCGTTTTCAGATGCATTGTGCCGGTGAACTGTGACAGGGCGTTCTCGCTGTCCATTCCCGAGATTCTTGTGGCGGTTATTATTTCCCTGCTGACCTCGGGCGAGGCTGAATGAAACTTTTTGGCCTTTGTCTCGGAAATGAGCACCGGAAGAAACGGCTGCCCTGACACGACTGATGTGTCCAGGTAGTCCGCCATAAATCCGAAATTGTTCCTGATGATTTTGCGGTCCAGGGTTTTTTCCGGATTGGCAATGTCCAGTTCCATCTTGGTATATGTCTCGCATTTATATGCGCCTCTGCGCTCTGGGTCGTTTCTGTCCCGGTTCCGTTCAATCTGGCTGAGAATCCAGATCATATATCTGTTGTCGGGCTTCACTACAGCGGCATTGAGGGAAGACGGTGAGGGAGTGAGCCGGAAATTGGCTTCGTTGAATCCCCCGGACTTTATCTTGACCTCACCGGGCTCATATCCAAGCATATAGGCGCAGAGAACAGTCGCGGTGTCTCTTGTTCCGAAACTGAAATTTCCATCCAAATCCGTGGACATTCCAGTTGTCGTGCCTTTGAAATACACCCCGGCAAACGGTACGGGCTCTCCGGTTGAGGCGTCTGTCACACGGCCTTTGACCTTTGTCTCCTGGGCTGCGGCGTTGCAGAAACAAAAAAACGCCAGAAACATCACGATCAATATTGACCGTGCGCTTCTGGCGCTATATAAGTTATTCTGTCTCACTGCATAATCTGTTAAAGTCCGTATTATTTCCTGAAAATGGATGCAATGACGCAGAAATGCAGGCCTTAAATGTGTCTGGCCCTGAGTTTCTCAATCATATCGGCAGTCATTGCTTCGAGGTCGTATTCCGGCTTCCAGTCCCACTCTGCTCTTGCGCAGGAATCGTCCATATAGTCAGGCCAGCTGTCGGCTATGCTCTGCTTCAGCGGATCCGGCTGGTATTCAATCTGGAAATCCGGGATCACTTTCTTTATTGCCTCGTAAATCGTCTCCGGGGCGAAGCTCATTGAAGCGATGTTGAACGAGTTCCTGTGGATGAGACGTGAAGGATCAGCTTCCATAAGCTTTATGGCTCCGTTCAGGGCGTCCGGCATATACATCATATCCATCAGGGTTCCCGGTCTGATAGGGCAGATGAATTTTTCGCCCCTGACCGCTGAATAATATATGTCAACAGCGTAGTCGGTGGTGCCGCCGCCTGGAAGGGTCACATTTGAAATCAGGCCCGGGAAGCGGACTGACCTGGTGTCAACTCCGAATTTGTGGAAGAAATAGTCACTGAGCAGTTCAGTGGTCACTTTTGTCACTCCGTACATTGTGCGGGGACGCTGTACCGTGTCCTGTGGCGTGCCGGCGTGAGGGGTCTCCGGGCCGAATGAGCCGATTGAACTTGGTGTGAATACAGCGCATTTGTTCTCCCTCGCCACTTCAAGAACATTCCATAGTCCGTCGATTCCGATTTTCCAGGCGAGCTCCGGCTTTGACTCAGCCACGACTGAAAGGAGCGCCGCAAGATTGTATATTGTGTCGATATGGTATTTTTTGACGGTCTGGGCAATCATTGAACCGTCGGTGACATCCACCACTTCGGATGGTCCTGACTCTTTCAATTCGCCTTTAGGCTCGCTGCCGTGGATATATCCGGCGACAACGTGCTCGTTGCCATATCTTTTGCGAAGTTCCATTGTAAGCTCGGAACCAACCTGTCCGGTCGCGCCGATGATAAGAATGTCTCTCATAGCGATGTTGCTTTTGTTTTTTTAGTATAACTCCACAAAATTAATCAAATTTCCGTAAAATGATAAACTAAATGTGATAAATTATTATCTGGATAATATTTTGAAAATTCAAACAAAAGAGTTATTTTCACCCGTCAAAACTTTTATGCCAATGTACGGAAAAATGAAAGAGCATCTCAGCCGGACTCTCGCTGAGATTCGCGAGGCGGGCCTGTACAAAGAGGAGCGTCTCATAGAGAGTTCACAGACAGCCGCCATCCAGGTGGCCGGCAAGGAAGTGCTGAACTTCTGCGCCAACAATTATCTCGGTCTGGCCAATGATCCGCGTCTTGTGAACGCGTCTTCCAGGATGATGGCTGAACGCGGGTTCGGTATGGCTTCTGTCCGTTTTATCTGCGGAACCCAGGATATCCACAAGCAGCTTGAGGCAGCCATCAGCGACTACTTCAAGACAGAGGACACTATTCTCTACGCAGCCTGCTTCGATGCCAACGGCGGAGTCTTCGAGCCGCTTCTCACCGATGAGGACGCCATTATCTCCGATGCTCTGAATCACGCCTCGATTATCGACGGTGTGCGTCTCTGCAAGGCGAAGAGGTACCGTTATGCCAATGCCGATATGGCGGAACTTGAGCGCTGCCTCCAGGAGGCCCAGGCCCAGAGGTTCAGAATCATTGTCACTGACGGCGTGTTCTCTATGGACGGCAATGTTGCTCCTGTGGACAAGATCTGCGACCTTGCTGAGAAATATGACGCCCTCGTGATGGTGGACGAGTCCCATTCTGCAGGTGTCGTAGGTGCTACCGGACACGGTGTGAGCGAGCTTACCAACACCTACGGCAGGGTTGACATTTACACCGGTACCCTTGGAAAGGCATTCGGCGGAGCAATGGGTGGATTCACTACCGGACGTAAAGAAATCATCGACCTTCTCCGCCAGAGAAGCCGTCCTTATCTTTTCTCCAACTCTCTCGCACCTTGCATTATCGGGGCAAGCCTTGAAGTATTCCGTATCCTGAAGGAGAGCAATGACCTTCACGACAAGCTTGTGGAGAATGTCAACTATTTCAGGGACAAGATGATGGCTGCCGGTTTCGACATCAAGCCTACCCAGAGCGCCATCTGCGCCGTGATGCTTTACGATGCCCGTCTGTCCCAGGTGTTCGCCGCCAAGATGCAGGAGGAGGGAATCTATGTGACCGGATTCTATTATCCTGTGGTGCCTAAGGACCAGGCCCGCATCAGGGTTCAGCTTTCTGCCGCCCACAAGCGCGAGCATCTCGACAAATGTATCGCCGCCTTCATCAAGGTCGGCAAGGAGCTCGGCGTGCTGAAATAGCCAGCACATTTCTCTATTGTAATATATCCGCCGGACGTGCGAGTCATCTGTGATGTCTCCCCGTCCGGCGGTTTGTATGCTCTTTTGTTCACATTCTTCATTATAATATATAAATTAGCGCTGTGAACTGATCCTATATAATATGCGCACTGGAATGATTCGAAAACCTGTGAATACTTTTCTCACATTGATGATTTTGGCCATCTCCTGCGGGCCTGCACGGACAATGGACAAGATAGAGAACGCTCTTCTTTCAGGTCAGCTGGATACAGCCCTGGCTATGCTTGACAATATTGACACAGCATCAATACATACCGTGGCGGGCAATGCCAGATACACAGTCCTCAAAGCCTTGGCGCATGACAAGTGTTATATTGATGATGGCTCTCTTGTGACATCATTGGACAGCCTTTCTGATTGGTACTTTCATCACGGTTCCAGGAAAGAACGGATGTTGTACTGGTACTATTTCGGTGACCAGTTATTCGATCTTGCCAGATATGATGAGGCTATAGTTCCGCTTGCAAGATCCCTTGATCTGGCCCAGGAACGCAAAGACTGGTTTTATTGCGGCTTGGCCAGTATGGAAATCGCAATTATTTTTTGTGAAAGCTATGTGTCATCTGAAGAACGTTTATTTGCAGAAAATGCTTATGAGTATTTTCTTAAATCAAAAAGCCAATCTCATATTGTTTACTCATCTTGTTTGCTGGCCAGGGCGTTGTATAACTCAGGGAAAATTGATCTTTCGAAAGAGATGTATAATAAGATAATAAATAATGCAAGAAAAGATTGTGATACTTTAATGCTTGCTTCATCATTGATATCCTCTTCTAAGTGTTATCTTATTGATGATGATTTAATACCAGAAGTCTCATATGACAGATTAACTGAAGCATATTCTATGTCAGCAAGTCTTACCGCAAAAGGGTGGGCTGATTATGCATATGCTGCTTGCCTTATAGATAAAAAGGATGAAGCACTAATATTCATTAATAATGCATATGATTGTTGTACCAATAGACATGATACTCTTTATGTGTTTAGCCGAAATAAAGAGTGTCAAGAGTTTTCCAATCTCGGTTATGTTTCCGAGGAAGGGATAGTCTCTACTGTTGATGATTTGATGACTGATATCGCTGATAATAAGGTACTTATTATATATAATGAATATAATAAGTTAAAGACCCAATTAAAGTTGTTGGCCTCTTCCAGAATAATACTCATCCTTGTCTCAATAATTCTATTAATTGCGTTTCTAGTATTATCTATAATAGTTTACTATCAATCTCGCGAAAAGAGAAATCTTCTTGCAATTCAGGAGTTGAATATAATTGTAGAAACACTTGAGAGAAAAATGCTACCTTCCGATGCTATGCGCTATTCATTCAAGTTTTTTGATCCTGTTTTTAATGAATATTGTCACGGCGGTGACATTAACAGCAATAGCCTGTTGAGATCTTTCAAACAGATGCTTTACGGTTTTAGCCGGGAGGGTGGTGCACAGACGGAATTCAAGGATATGGTCGACAGGGCGAATGATAACGTGATATCGAAAATGAGGGAATGTAAAGTGTTCAGGGAAGAAGAGACCTTTTTATACTCAATGTGCATTTCCGGTCTGTCGTATTTTGCAATAGCAGCAATCCTTGGCATAGACAATGTCAGTGTTGCAAAAAGAGTGGCAAGACTGCGCTCCAAAATTCAAACAAAAGTCTCTCTTGAAGTGGCAGATGAACTTTTGGGAAAAATGCCTATGCGCCGATAGCGGAATAATCATATCCCTGTCCGTTATTATCTGTCCTTTTAACTGATTGAATTTCAGTTGGTTGTAAAAACGGGGCAACCTATTGTTTGATACGATCTGATTATCAATTAGTTATATTGATATTCGGGATATGGTTTTTGGTGCAATAGTATAGGTATGATAGTATTGTTCAGTACCTTCGCAGAAAAAATAGCGTATGAAACAAATAGTTGCATTTTTTATTCTAATTTGTTTAACATTAAACTTTAGTGTATATGCTGCGGATTCTACTATTAATGAACAACAACCGCAGAAGATTAATGTGTCAAGGAAAGATACACATATTGGTGTCAATCCTCATTCTATATCGGCAGTCCCGATGGAAGTCTATTACTGCTCCTCATTGTCCGCATTGATGATTTCATTTAATTACAATGTTGGAATTGTTGAAACAAGCGTGACAAATGTTTGTAATGGAGAATCTGTAGAGTGCCAAATCAATAGTCAGGTCGGCACTGCCTTTGTGCCTGTCCCAGATGAGATTGGACACTATTCAATTTCAATATATCTTCCTAATGGAACAGAATATTATGGTGAATTTGATATAGAATAGAATGTCAAAAGCGAAAATATATCATTTAGTTTTTTCAACTTTGCTCGCTTTTCTTTTATTTGTTGGTTGTGAGAGAAGCAAGATAGCGCGAGAATTGAGAAGTTTTATGTCAACTACTGTGACTATTCCTGACGGACTGGTTAAAGTTGAAAGAGGAAATTCGCTTGACAATACTCATTTTGGATGTGGGCCATTTCTTGTGATTTATCACGGTCCGGAAGAATGCTCTACGTGCATTTTAGCCAACAATTATACTGATTGCTCATATCTGAAAAGAATCGAGTCAACTGGTAAATGTGAGGTTCTGGTGATAATAGCACCTCACGAAGATGATACAGAGGCGGTACTTGATTTTATGCGTTCGATGAACAATGACTTTCCACTTTATCTTGACCAGTTCGGCAACTTTGAATTGTTGAACCGCAGCCTGCCTGTTGATATTCGATTTCAACATCTGTATATGTTATGAATGCACAGAGCATTTCCACGTTCAGTGCCGATCTTGATGATATTGTTGAGAAAGGTAATGAGTTTGGCCCGATGTGCTCTCAAACTGGGGCAAATGGAAAATATAGAATGGCTCGCTGCACTACTTGTAATGGCTACGGGTATTATGATATGGACAGAGTTGCTTTTTGTAGATAAATATGCGTAACGGTTTTCTAATACTGTCAGCATTTTTCTTAGTCTCCTGCGGAGGGGCGGGGATAATGGAGAACGTTCCTGTCAGAGTCGTTTCTGCTGAGAAGGAGGTGTCGGCCAATGCTGACACTTCTCTTCTTGCCCAGTTTACGGAAGTGGGGAACTGTCTTGATATCCAGATAGTCAACGATACAATACTCGTGCTGATGGACCAGGTGTCCGATATGGACAATTATCATTTCAAGGCGTATTCAACAAATAGTTCAGAATATTTAGGCTCCTTTCTCCAGTACGGACGCGGCCCCGGAGAGATGATATCCCCAAGATTTGCTTCGGCATCGTCATCTGAACGTTACCTGACAATTAAAGAAAATGCTGCAGGAAGGGCGTTCAGTGTCGATGTCGAATCCTCGATAAGAACAAACCGGACGGTGACTGTTGAGCAAGTAGATTTGCCGGAAGATGTCCTGGACTGGTTTCCGCTGCCGGATTCAGAAGGATTTGTGCTCCAGTTGGAAAACAGGAGACTGCTCTACAGGAAACTTGGCAGGGATGGCGCTGCCGTCTGGTCCGTCTCTCCATATAATGGTATTGACGCTGTACGGTGTATGCCGCATCTCAGCAGTGTGTTGGTTCTCAATGGAGAAACCGGAATGATTGCGGAGGTTATGCTGTTCCTGCCACAGGTCAATATATTCGATACGGCTGATTCAACAATCCGTTCAGTAGCTGTTGACAAGGACTATCGCCAGTGGCGGTCACTGACCGGCAAGATGCTCGGCCCTGAAACCGTACAGTATTACGTTTGCGCCGCAGCATCCCCGGACTTCATATTCGCGGCATACAGAAATGCTCAGCTCGCGGACCTGTCAAAAGGGTCAGATATGTCCATCCATATTTTTGACTGGTCCGGCAGGTTCTTATGTGACTTGAAAGTCAGCGAGAACATTGTCGCAATGGCTTATGACACTCTCAACAGCTGTCTGTATGCCATTGAGCAGACCGCCCATCATATAGTCAGGTATAATCTCAATGGTCTCCTGTAAATCCTGATATCAGTAATGGTAAGAAATGCTGACGGAATTGGAAAATAATGTATATATTAGCGAATGATATTGCTTTTTGCTAACTGACATTGCCGGGATATGGAGAGACTGGTAAAATATATGATGGCCGGGCTGATTGCATTCGCAGTGGCGGAAATGACGGCGGACGCACAGGAAATGACGATGGAGGAGGCGGTGGCCACGGCGAGAACCCGGTCGGTGGCGGCTCTTGAAGCCAGGAATGAATTCATATCGGCATACTGGGCATGGCGCACATACAAGGCGAGCCGTCTGCCGTCGTTGAGCCTGTACGGGAACCTGATGAATTATGACAGGTCCCTTGTCCTCCTGCAGAGCTACGATGATGCCCAGCTGAAATATTCCAGCACCCACAATCTCCAGAACTCATTGGGACTCAGGGTGTCCCAGAATGTCACATTCACCGGGGGCGTCATCACGGCTTATTCAGACCTGTCCAGGATTGACCAGTTCTACGGAACCCGTTCAAAGACCTGGTATTCCCAGCCGGTCACAGTCTCTTACCGCCAGCCGCTGTTCGCCTACAACCAGTTCAAATGGGACAAACTGATCTCCCCGAAAGAATACGAAAAAGGGAAACGGGTATATATAGAGTCAATGGAAAAGCTCACCATAGAGGTGGTGGAAGCTTATAACGCATTGATTCTTGCATCGATGAACAATCATATCGCGCAGACCAACTATGACAATACTGTACGTATGCACAATGTGGCGGGGGAGAGAATGAAACTCGGCAGCGTGACCCGTGACGAATATCTTCAGCTGGAGCTCAGGATGCTGAACGACAGCATTTCAATCAATGAGACCGCGGTGAAGGTCAGGGATGCGCAGATGAATCTGAACTCGCTTCTTGGGTTCGATGAATCGGTGGAAATCCAGCCCGTCCTTGCCGAGAACCTGCCGGATGTCACGATGGATTACGATATGGTCCTGTCCAAGACGATGGAGAACTCCTCCTTCAATCTGGAAAACGAGATTGCCTTGCTGAATGCCGGTGCTGATATCGCCAAGGCCAGGGCTGACAGGGGGATAACTGTCTCACTGAATGCCCGTTTCGGCCTGACGGACACGGCACCGACTATAGGCGGGGCATACAAAAGTCCTCTTGACCAGGAAGTTGTGGGCCTGTCTTTCAGTGTTCCTGTTTTCGACTGGGGGCTCGGCAAGGGGAAAGTGCAGAAAGCCAAGGCCGCTGAGGCGGTGGTCAAAGCCCAGGTCCAGCAGAGCGAGAATGACTACCGCAGGACGCTTTTCACCGCAGTAGGGCAGTTCAACAGCCAGGCCCGCCAGTGCTCGGTCTCCAGGCGTGCGATGAAAATTGCGGGGGAGCGCTATGAACTGACGATGGAGAATTTCCGGAACGGCTCGGCCTCTGTGACAGACCTGAACACGGCGCAGAGCGAGAACAATGACGCCCTGCAGAAATATATAAGTGATGTGAGCAACTACTGGAGTTATTATTATAAACTGCGCCAATACACACTCTATGATTTCATCGGGGGAAAGGACATCGATATTGATGAGGATGAGATGATTGAGGAACTGGTAAAATAGGATTATCTATGCTGATAAGGAAAATATCCGCGGCGGCTATGGCCCTGGCGCTGCTGTGCGGATGCCGTAACAGGGAGGGCAAAGAACTGAGAGACAGCAAACTGGAATATTCTCCGGAGATAAATACCGTGACTGTCCAGACACTCGAGCGGACTGATTTTCCTCTTCAGCTGGTTTCAAACGGAAAACTCTCTGCCGCATCCAGGGCATCATTGAAATTCAATTTGCCGGGTACCGTGTCGCGGCTCAATGTGGGGAACGGACAGAGAGTTGCGGCAGGATCCGAGATTGCCCGCATTGACAGGCCGGATCTTGTGCTCGCTGTTGAGGCTGCGGGGGAGGCACTGGAAAAGGCAAGGCTTGAACTTTACGATGTGCTTGCAGGACAAGGATTTGCCGCACGTGACACATCGTCCGTGCCGGGTGACATTATGTCTATGGCAAAAATACGTTCCGGCTACAATTCGGCCGTCAATTCATACAGGCGTGCGGAATTTGAACTCTCTGAGACGGTCCTCAGGGCTCCATTCACAGGCCGGGTTGCGGACCTGAAAGTAAAACAATATGACCAGGCTCCGGCTGACTGTTTCTGCACATTGCTGGATGACAGTTCGATGGACGTGGACTTCACAGTGATGGAGTCCGAATATTCCTTCCTTTCCAAAGGTCTTCCGGTCACTGTCACCCCTTTTGCGGACCTTTCCAAAACATTCACGGGCCGGATTTCTGACATCAACCCTGTGGTTGACAAGAACGGGCAGGTGGCAGTAAGGGCGAAGGTGGCCGGATCGCAGTACCTTGTGGACGGTATGAATGTGAAAGTGACTGTGGAGAAGAATGTCCCCGGATGTCTCGTCGTACCGAGAAACGCTGTCGTGATAAGGGACAATCTGGACGTATTGTTCACATATACGCCTGACGGGAAGGCTCATTGGGTATATGTCAATATCATTGCATCCAATAGGGACTCGTTTGTGGTTGAGGCCAATACGGACCGCGGGGCTTCGCTTTCTGCCGGGGACGTCGTGATTATTTCCAACAATCTCAATCTGGCTGACGGCTCGGAAGTCAGGCCCGTCAATCCTTAAATCCGTATCGTTGACATTATGCTGGAGAAATTGATAGACAGACCGGTTGCGGTCACAATGGCTATGCTGGTGGCTGTGGTCCTGGGACTCGTCAGCATCAGGCTCCTGCCTGTGTCCCTGGCCCCGGATGTGGATGTCCCGTGCATCACTGTCCAGATAACAGCACCAGATATGTCTGCCAGGGAACTCGACGGAAGTGTGGTGAAGCCGCTCAGGCAGCAGTTCATCCAGATTAACGCACTGAAAGACATTGTGACATCTTCGAGGGACGGCTCGTCGATGCTGCGGCTTGTTTTCAGTCACGGGGAGAATATAGACTATCTTTTCATCGAAGTCAATGAGAAGATTGACAGGTCAATGGGCTCGCTTCCGGATATAGAACGTCCTAAAGTCTTGAAAGCCAATGCTTCCGATATCCCGGCATTTTATATCAACGCAAGTCTCCGTGAGGATTCTTCAGACAGGGATTTTGCCTCATTGGGAAGATTCATCCAGGATGTGGTCTGCAAACGTATCGAGCAGCTTCCGGAGGTGGCTATGGTCGATTGCAGCGGATTTGCCGACGAGGAGATTATGGTGATTCCTGACGCGGGGAAATTGACTCAGCTCGGGATTTCCCGGGAAGAGTTCGAGTCCATAATCAGCCGGGCCAATATCCGTCTCGGCTCACTTTCAATAAGGGACGGACAGTACCGCTTCAGTGTCAAGTTCCTCTCGGATGTCGCCTCGAAGGAGGATATTGAGAATATCTGGTTCAGGGCCGGAGACAGGGTGATGCAGCTCCGGGAGATAGCTGAAGTGCGCCAGCAGCCTGCTGAAAGACAGGGACTTGTGCGCTCCGGAGGTAGGGATGCTGTATGTATGGCGGTGATAAAGCAGAGCAGTGCCAGGATGTCGGACCTGAGACATTCAGTGAAAGAACTGATGGACAATTTCGGAAGGGATTACCCTGATGTACAGTTCGAAGTGACCAGGGACCAGACACAGCTTTTGGACTATTCAATCCGCGCCCTTCTGCGCAATATCATCCTCGGAATCCTCCTCGCAAGTCTGGTCATCTTCATCTTTATGATGGACTTCCGTTCCCCGGCCCTGGTCTGCCTCACAATGCCGGTGGCGCTGGTCTTCTCTATGGCTGTGTTCTATGCGGCAGGCCTCACTCTGAACATCATCTCGTTGGCGGGCCTGCTTCTCGGAGTGGGAATGATGGCCGACAATACCATAGTGCTGGTGGACAATATCTCATCCCGCTGGCAGCGGGGGGATTGCCTCCGGAATGCAGTGCTTGATGGCACATCGGAAGTGGTCGGACCGATGCTCAGCTCAATTCTGACTACCTGCGCCGTTTTCATCCCGCTTGTCTTTGTCAATGGCATAGCCGGGGCTTTGTTTTACGACCAGGCGATGTCGGTGACAATTGTGCTTTTGACATCTTATCTCGTGACAGTCACTGTGATACCGGTTTTCTACCACAGCTGGTACAGACATATTCCCGCTTTTCGCCCGTCACCTTTCCTGCAACGTTTCCAGTTCAATGATATGATGCTCAGAATGGAAGATGTTTGCGTGAACTGGTTCATCCGCCATCAGCCGGCTGCCTGGGGGCTCATAGTAGTGTCGTTCATCGGCATCTTCTTCTGTTTCAGATATATGCCGAAGGAACAGCTCCCTCCTGTGACTTATACGGATGCAATCCTGAATGTTGACTGGAACGAGCAGGTCTCACTTGGGCAGAATGTCTCAAGGGTGGCCGGACTTGAAGCGGAAGCCGGTGACAAGGCAATCCAGGTGACGTCGCTTATAGGAATCCAGCAGTTCATCCTCGGCCATAGCGGGGACATAGGCTCTTCTGCCGCCTCCATCTATCTCAATTGCCGGGATGCCGGCTCGCTATCGGAACTGAAAGAAACTTTATCTTCTTATCTGTCAAGTCATTATCCTTCGGCAGATTTCTCTTTTTCTGTCTCGGGAAATATTTTCGACCTGATTTTCGGCAATGAAGAGGCCCAGCTTGTAGCCCGTCTCAGGCCTGTGTCATCTCCGGAGATTGAGACTGGCCTTCTGCGCAAGACATTGCAGTCTGTGCGGGCGGCCCTGCCCGGTGTTCCTGTCCAGGAACTTTCTGTGAAAACGGATATGCTGTTCATTGCCGATCCGGACAAGATGGCATTGTATGATATCGGTTATGAGGACATTGTGGGTGTCCTGAAAAATGCGCTCTCCCAGAACCGGCTTTTCACTGTCGTGCAGGGCTCGCATACGCTCCCGGTCGTGACAGGTGCTGACCACTCAGGACTTTGGGAATACCTTCAGAACTCTTATATCCAGAAAGAAGGAGCACGGATACCGGTTTCAGGATTGATGCGACAGACTTTTGTGGAGGATATGAAGACCGTCATATCAGGGGTTGAGGGCAATTATTATCCTGTCAATCTTGATGTCCCGCAGAAAGATGTGCCGGAAGTGATGAATGCCGTTACGGAAGCCCTTGCGGTTGACGGGGATTTCGAGGCGGGATATTCCGGCTCGTGGTTTTCCAACAGGGAGATGACCCGTGAACTGGCAGCGATATTCTTTATAGCAGTCCTGCTGCTTTACCTTATTCTCGCATCCCAGTTCGAGTCGCTTCTTCAGCCTCTTCTCATTATGTCAGAGATAGTTGTGGACGTGTTCGCCTCGCTTTTGCTCCTATGGTTACTCGGAGTGTCAATCAATCTTATGTCCCTGATCGGACTTGTGGTTGTCAGCGGAATCGTGATAAATGATTCAATTCTCAAGGTGGATACCATTAATAAGCTCAGACGCGGCGGTATGGAGTTGAAAGAAGCTGTCATCGTGGCTTCCGGCAGAAGGATGAAGGCAATAGTGATGACATCGTTGACCACTATCCTTGCAGTGATTCCGTTCCTGGGCAGGGGCAACATTGGAGATGATCTGCAATATCCTATGTCACTGGTGATTATTGCCGGAATGACCGTGGGCACGCTTGTGAGCCTTTACGTCCTCCCCGCATTGTATTATTCAGTTTACAGATTTATCGGCAAATAATTGGAAACTGATATGAAACGGAGCCTATCACCATTTTCCGCGGTCCTGATTGTTGCGGCGATGTCTATTGCAGGCCTCGCCTCGCTCCGTATGCTTTCAATACAGTATTTGCCTTCCGATCCCGGAACGTCCATCAAAGTATCCTATACAATGAACGGGGCTTCGGCGGAATCAATTGAGGCTGAGGTGACTTCACGGCTTGAAGGAGTGCTTTCCGGCATATCCGGAGCGACAGGCACTTCATCGGTTTCACGTAAGGGCTCCGGATCTGTCAATGTGAAGTTTCAGAAGGGTACTGATATGGCTGCGGCCAGATTCGAAGTGGCTTCAGCTGTACGCAATATATATTCTTCCCTGCCTGAGGAACTTGTATATCCTTCGATATCTCTTGATGCTGGGGGCGGGAAGACTGTGACGGCCATCACTTATCTGCTTAAAGGCAGCCTCCCGTCCAGGCAGATCCAGAAATTCGCGGAGAACCGGATTCTGACGCCGCTGTCCCGAATTGATGGGGTTGACAAGGTGCAGGTGACCGGAGGGACGCCGTTTCAATGGGTCATCACGTTCGATGCGGACAAGGCGGCTTCTTTAGGAGTGAGGGCTGCTGACATCCGGTCCGCTTTCAATGAGTATTATTCCGACGAGGTAGCAGGTATGACTGTGGATGAGATGTCCGGACGCCTGATGGCTGTGCGTGTGGCCATTGCCTCTGTTTCGGGGGAAAAAGTCCTGCCAGGAGAGATTCCTGTTCTCAAATCCGGGGATAAAATAGTGTATCTCAGGGATATAGCGACTTGGAAATACGAGGAGGAAGAGCCGTCTTCATATTACCGTATCAACGGGCTGAACACCGTGACGCTATCGGTCTCTCTCGACCCATCGGCCAATCTGCTGACCACTGTGGCGGCAGTAAAACAATGTATGGGCGTGCTGCAGGACGGTTTTCCGATGGAGATAACGGCAAGCATCGGGTACGATGCATCTGAATATGTGTCAGAAGAACTGCGGAAAATATATGTCCGTACCGGGCTGTGCCTTCTGATTCTCCTGCTGTTCGTATTTATCGTGAACAGGTCTTGGCGCATTATGATGGTGACAGCCTTGACTCTAACGGTCAATATGTTGATATCCATTGCAATATATGCGCTTTCAGGTGTCATTGTCCATATTTACACGCTTGCCGGCATCACTGTTTCGCTGGGAATTGTCATCGACACTACAATCGTGATGATAGCGCATTATACTTATTGGAAGGACCGAAGTGTGTTCCCTGATATGGTGGCGGCGGTGCTGACCACGGTGGCGGCCCTGCTGATGATATTGCTGCTTCCGGTGTCCGAGCGGGGCAATCTGACCGATTTCATCTGGGTAATCGCAATCAATCTGGCAGTGTCACTCGCCATTGCGTATTATTTCATACCCGCGCTTCTTCATTTTATTCCTGCTGGACGGACTTCATCTTCGTTATCAATTTCGAAAAGACGCAGGATTGTGAAGTGGAACAGTCTGTATTACAGGTATATAGATTGGGGTGCGCGGCATCGCTGGGCCTATGTCGCCGTATTCGTTATTGCTTTCGGAATACCGCTTTACCTCATTCCGCAGCCTGACAGGCACGAGAGGGGAGCTTTTTATGAAAAGGTCATACGCCCGGTTGTCTCCTGGCGTCCTTATCTTGACAACAGGAATGTGATTGACAAAGTGGCCGGTTCTTCTTCAGGAATGTTCAGCCGGGCGCTTGACCGCTCCGATTTCTATCGTCAGCCGGAGAAGAAAGTGCTTCATATCCAGGCCGGTATGCTGGAGGGATGCTCTGTGCGGCAGCTCGATGACGTGGTCAGGTCTATGGAGAACTATCTGGCCTCATTCGACGGCATTTCTGTTTTCACCACGAACATTGTATCGTATGACGATGCGAGAATAGATGTGGAGTTCAAACCGGAATATGAGAACACTTCATTTCCTGCTCATCTGAAGGCCCAGGTGACCGCGATGGCGCTTAATTCCGGAGGGGCGGACTGGAGGGTCTATGGCATTGACAACCAGGCGTTCAACAACAATGTCGTATCAGCATACAAGTCGAACCGGATTGTTCTGAAAGGCTATAATTTCCGGGAACTTTACGGATATGCCGAGCATCTGGTCGCACGCATCTCGACTAACTCCAGGGTGTCTGGACCGGAGATATGGTCAGGTGGATATGGCGGCCGGCCGTCAGCCGAGTTCGCCCTGGATTATGATTTCGGAAAAATCGCTGCTGAGGGTGTGAATCCTTATGCGTATTACGGAGAACTGTCATCCCTGCTTTATAATGAGAAGATCGGCGCTGTCCGTTCTGACGGGGAACTGGTGAATGTCAGGCTGAAATCCTCGGACACGGATAAGTATGACCTGTGGCACGTGCTCAATGAGCCGGTCAGGGTTGATTCGCTGAAGGTAACCCTGTCGGATGTCGGAAGCATTGTCAAACGGCTGTCTGACATTGATATACGCAAGGAGAACCAGTCTTATGAACTGGATGTGTGTTTTAACTTCATCGGCAGCTACGAACTTTCCAGGAAGTTCATTTCCGGACAGGTGGAATATATGAACGATGAGGTTCTTCCGGTAGGTTTCAAGGCGTCGTCTCCATCCTGGGGATGGTTTGACGAGAACCGTGACAGGTATGCCTGGCTGATTCTTCTGACAGTCGCCGTCCTTTATGTTATGCTCGCAATGGCATTCGAGTCGTTCCGCTATCCGCTTGCCGTGATTTTTATGATTCCAATTTCGTTCATCGGTATTTTCCTCCTGTTCGGACTGTCTGATTTCTCGTTCGACCAGGGCGGTTTCGCGGCTTTCATTATGCTTTGCGGAGTTGTGGTCAATGCCGGGATTTATATTGTCAATGCATTCAGAGCTTTTGGCGGGACAATGTCAGAATACCAGACGAGAGCTTATGTAAAGGCTTATAACCATAAGGTCAATCCTCTGATGCTCACGGTGTTGTCCACGATTCTCGGTCTCGTCCCGTTCCTGACTGATGGCCCGGAGGAAGTCTTCTGGTTTGACTTCGCCGCCGGCACCATCGCAGGAATGCTCTTCTCGCTCATCGCCCTCGTCCTCGTCCTCCCCGTCTTCATCGTCCGGCCCTCCCGCCTTCAGATTGACAAATAGCATTCAGCCGCTGGCGGAGAGAATCACGGTCTCTGACTTAGTGTCACCAGAGCAGAAGATGCCCGGGATCCACGCCGGCAACTGCTGACCACTTGATATCCAGGTCCTTGCTTAAGCAGAAGACAGACCCCGGATTGACATAGTCATAAGCATCCCCGACATAGAAATCACCATTGTCACCGTTCACGGCGAGACTGTATGCCACCTTGATCTCACCCGGCAGCTCCGACCTCGTCACCTTTCCGGTTTTAGTGTCAATCGCATATAGATTGTTTCCGGTAACATTGTACATATCGTCATAGACATTTTCCAGCGTATATACAATACCGTCATTCTCCACAAGACACCGGCTGTACCGCACACCGGCCAGTTCCTCCGGCTGCGCCTGCAATTCACCTGTGCCTGGATTCAACTGCCATACGCCCGACTGGACATCCATGTAGTTTCCGAACGTGCTGACCCACAGATTGTTTCCATAGATGACAATGTCCTGCATATTCTTCACGGCTGTGATTTCATCCACCACTTTGAATGAGCTGACATCAATGACACTTATCCGGTCATCATACGACCAGTCAGATTTGAAACCTCCGCTGTTGGCGACATACAGCCTGCCGTTGTGCCCGGCGATGCCTTCCGGCTGGTAACCCACGTGCACGGAATCCACCGCCTCGAATGATCTGGTGGAAACCTTGTAAACCGCGCCGATTCTGTCCGGACCGCCGTAATAGGCTCCGGAATAAGAAGTTATGTATGCGAAATCTCCCTCAAAGGCAATCTGCCTCGGGCTTGGCACCTTGACGGTGGCAATATGTGTCTCATCTTCCGGGTCAACGACCTCGACGAGACCTGAATTATTTATGACAATCCATAATCTGTCTTTGTAGATAGCTATATCGTTGCCGACGTCTCCCAGACCAAGAACCTGCTCGGGGTTCATCTGTTCGAATGCGTTCCGAACATATTTCCCGTCAGAAAAACGGAAGAAATCCAGGGACGCATTGTTCGTGTACATTTTGCCCTCATTGAGAATGAAAAGCTTCCTGTAAGAACTTTTTGTTTCACCTACTGCGACATTGACACCCGCAAGATCAGAATCATTGGAGGTGGTTTCAGACGATGGTTCGTCTTTGCTGCAACTCACGGCTATCGCCGCAAGGAGCGTGCTGAAAACCAGCAGTGCATTGTATTTCATAGA
>JAQXHU010000024.1 GCA_029007435.1 Bacteroidales bacterium | reverse complement strand
TGGTCTTTTCGATAAACATATTGTAATTGGTTTGATTATGTCCGTGATATTAATCATTGCGGTGCAAGTGCCATCTTCCGCACTGCCGCAAAATTGGATAAATTCGTTTTAACTGGCGGACTGAAAACGTTCAAAAATGGTTCGTTTTTGTACGGGAACCAGTCTTGGAACCCTGTTTTTCAGCGCAGTGTACAAAAACGCACCCCCGCCAGCATAAAAATAGCGCTCAGGGGGGCATTCTCTTTCGTGTCCGGTAACGGCCTCAGCCTCTCTTGTATTCGGAAGGAGTCTGGCTGAACCTCCTCTTGAAACAGATGCTGAAATATTTCTGGTTCGCGAAGCCGGTCATGTCCGAGATTTCGGAAATGGTGTAAGATGATTCTTTCAGGAGCTGGGCGGCCCGCTTGAGCCTGATGTCCATAATGAACTCCTTGATGGACATTCCGGTGATGCCCTTGATTTTCTGGTACAGCAGAGTGCGTCCGATTGCCATGTCGGAGACGAACTCTTCCACATCATAGTCGTTGTTGTCGATATTCTGCTCGATATGCTTCATCGCCTTTGCCAGCAGTTCCTCATCGACGGAGGATATGGTGACTTTCGACGGCTCCACAATGAATTTCTTGCTGTAATACTCTTTGAACTCGTTCTGGGTGTGGATGATGTTCTCCATCTGCTTCAGCAGGAAATCCATATCGAAAGGCTTCTCGATGAACAGGGTGGCCCCGCTTTCAAGAGCCTTGAGCCGGTTTCCTGACTCATTGTCCGCCCCGGACAGGGCGATAATCGGTATGTGGCTGCTCTTCAATGAGGAGCGCAGAGCCCGGCAGACACCGAACCCGTCCGTTCCTTCCATCATGAGGTCTGTTATCACAATCTGCGGGGAGAATTTTCCGACTTTCGCGATGCCCTCGGCTCCGTCTGCTGCTGTATAAACATTGTAATGACGGGAAAGATTCATTTCAATGTATCCGCGCAGATCAGGATCATCGTCGATGACCACCACGCTATATTTCTTTCTCGGCAGCCTGCCGGAGGATTCGTCTTCAACTGATTCTGACACAATGCTGTCAATCTCTTTCTCCGCATATCTGTAGGCGTCCTCCGCATCGATGCTGCCGGCTGTCTTCCCGCATGGCGTGAACGGGATTGAGACGTTGAATGACACGACTCCGGCTCCAGATTCCATGGCGATGCTTCCTCCGAGAGTGGTGATGAGTTCTTTCACAATCGCCAGTCCGAGACCGGTGCTGTCCTCGAACTGTGGCTTGAAACCGGAACTGTTGTTGAATGCCTCGAAAATGGCCTCTTTCTTGTGATCCGGAATGCCTTCCGAAGTGTTGGTGAGCCTGAAAGAAAGCCAGTCTCCATCCATCTTACTGATAACCAGATTGATGACTCCGCCATCAACAGTGTATTTCACTGCATTGGAGAAAAGGTTGGTGAATATCTTTTCTATCACGTCGTGGTCGAAAAGGGCGTAGAAAGATTCAGCCCCGCTGTGGAATGACATGTCAATGTTCTTCGAGTCGGCATAGCTTTCGAACAGCGAGAAGATGCTTTCAATGAAGGAGATGACCTCTCCGCTCTTCAGGTCGAGGGTGATTTTCTGGCTTTCTATCTGCCTGAAAAGCAGCAACTGGCTTATCATTCTCTGGATTCTGGAAGTGTTGCGTTCGATGATTGACACATATCTCATTGCCGGAGAATCCTGCGGAAGATGGTTTTTCAGCTGTTTCAAAGGGTTGATAATCAATGTCAGAGGCGTCTTTAGGTCGTGGGAGATGTTTGTGAAGAAATTGATTCTCGCCTGTGTCAGCTCACGCATGTTCTGCTCTTTTTCCTGCTCCATGAGTATCTCGTGGCGGTAGATTTTCCTGTCGGTGAAGAATCTCCAGATGAAGTATGCGAGCAGTACAATAAAGAGAGCGTATCCGGTCAGGGCGGCCCTGGAGAGGAAAGGAGAAGGAGACACGCTGAAGTCAGCAGAACTGATGCTGTCACTCCACACTCCGTCATTGTTCGCGGCCTTGAGGTTGAATGTGTATTTTCCCGGGGCCAGCCCGGTGAAAGTCATTGACGTCTGTCCCTGGGGCAGTTCTGTCCACGTGTCCGACAGACCTTCCATTTTGTATGCGTAACGGTTGTTGGCCGCGCCGAGGTAACTGTCACAGTAGAAATCTATTTCAATATTGTCTTCCCGGTGTTTCAGCTTCATCCTGTCACCAGAAGTGATGCTGTACAGGATCTCCGGGGAAACAGGGACATTGTTGACAAGAATAGAACTGATGTGGCACTCCGGCCGGTATGGATTCTCCCTGATTTTGGAAGGTGTGAAGAGGATGAATCCGTCCGTGCCGCCGAACAGCATTTCTCCTTTTGATGTCTTGAAACAGGACCTGACATAGAACGCCCCGCAGTTGCTCGGGGTGTTGAGAGAAGCCTTGACCAGCATGTTGCCCTGTCTGTCAAAATAATACAGCCCTTCATCCGTGCTGAACCAGATGTTCCCGCTGCTGTCTTCCTCCAGAATTCCGAACACGCTCCGGCCTTCCAGATTCCGTCCCGCGCCGTCCCGCAGCGCGCTGTAGGTCCCATCAGGAGAGAGCCTGTTCACGCCTCCTCCTCTTGTTCCGAGCCAGATGTATCCGTCAGAGCCTATGCAGTAAGAGCAAAGGTTGTTCGCTGATGTCCCGGCCTCGGAGTCGGTGATGCTGTATGTTCTCAGCGCCTGTCTGGAGCGGGTGTCCATCACGACGGCCCCGGTGTGGGTGAGTAGGACGAGGTTGGTTCCTTCCTTGTACATAGCCTCGATCCTGAGGTTGGACGAAGCGCCTTCAGGTGTCACCGTCTCCAGTGTTCCTCTGCTGATATCAGCATATACCAGGGACGCATCCGGGTCGGAAAGCCACATTCCTCCCTCTTCCATCGCGAAGTCGTAAACGCTTAATGGCGACTGGGCTGTTTTTCTGGAAAATGAGGGAGTCGTGAACTGTTTTCCGCCTTTCGGAAGCATCTGGACCCCTGAATTGAAGAAGGAGGCCCAGAGATTTCCGTCTTCGTCATACTGAAGTTTCTTGACCAGGTTTGAGAGGAGTCCGCTGCCGTTCTGCGCGGTGTAGTATGAGAATCTCTGATTCTTTCTGTCCCAGATAGTTATGCCTCCTCCCTCAGTGCCAATAAGGATTTCGCCTCCGGGACTTTCGGCGAAGCAGCTGACAATAGGGCTGGACAGTCCTCCCGGGGCCGCCTTGAAATAATATTCAACGTCACTGTCGAATGTCGTGGCAAGGGCGATTTTACCTCCGTACGTGCCAATCCAGACTCCTGAGGACGGGTCCGGGAAGATTGACCATACGCTGTTGTTGGGCAATGTGAAAGGATACTGGAGATTGCGTTTGAGAATCCGCATTTCACCGGAATCCGGCTCAACAAGCAGAAGGCCGTACTGGGTGGCAACCCAGAGGACTCCCTCCCGGCTGAGATAAAGCTGTTTGGCCGCGGCTTTTCCGTCTGTTCCCGGCAGGCTGAAATTTCTGATAAGCTTTCCGTCCCGGTCCAGTTCCCGGAGACTGTACAGGGTCGTGAGGACGAATACCGAGCTGCCGTATTCCACAATGTCCTGAATCACGGTTTTGGAGTCCCCGATTTCCGAAAATGCCGAGAATCTTCCGGTTTCCGGGTCCAGTCTGAACAGTTTGCCTGCGAAGCCTGCGTAGATATTGTTTCCGCAGGTGATCAGCGATAGACTGAACGGTGATGTGTTCACTCCTTCAGGAAATTGATACACAGTGGTTTGAGGGACGTTGTCCTCATTGAACGACTCAATCCTGCCGTCCCTTATTATCCATATCCTGCCGTCATCCGTGCCTCTGAGCGCTCCGATGTTTCCTTTGAGAACTTGGTCGAAGTCTCCCGAACGGTGGTTGAAACGGAAAAGTCCCTGGTTTGACGCTATGTACAGATGATTGCCTCCATTTCCTCCCATCAGCAGCTGCCCAAAGCTCCAGAAGGCTCTTCTGTCCTTGGCGGTGATGAGATTGTCCATTTTGGTAAATGACTCTCCATCAAATGTATATACTGCCTCGGCCCCGCTGAACCACATTCTGCCGGTGCTGTCTTTGGTGATGCTGTGCACACCTCCGTAGTAGGATGTCTCGGGTATCGGATGGAATCTGTATTCAGGAAGGCCTGCCGATAACGAGGCTGATACGAGGACAGCTGCGGCTGCCGATATGATACGGTGTCCCATAGTCGTCAAACTTGATTATTATATTCCAAAATTCTCTTTCAATATTTTCCGGACAGTGAGGCGGAGATTTGAAAATGCAGTGTCATGCCGCATCGCAATGCTGTCGTCCATCCAGTCCGGCGAGATGCTGTGGCAGGATGCGAATCCGTGTGAAAGCAGCAATTCTCTGTCTTTGAGCCGGCCTCCGACCGCGATGCATGGAACGCCTTCCTCAATGCACCGTCTCAGCACTCCTGCCGGAGCTTTCCCAAGCACCGTCTGCGAGTCAAGAGAGCCTTCTCCTGTTATGACCAGGTCCGCTCCGGCTATCCGCTTCCGGAATCCTGCTGAATCGAGCACCAGCCCTGCGCCCGGAACGAGGCTGGCCCCGAGGAAAGCGTGCAGCGCTCCTCCAAGTCCTCCGGCGGCTCCGGCTCCCGGCATCCCGCTGATATCGATGCCCGTGTGACGCTCTATCACTCCGGCGAGATTGGCCATTCCTTTTTCCAGCAGTTCCAGGTCTTCTTCGGAAGCCCCCTTCTGGGGCCCGAAAACGTAAGTCGCCCCTTCATGTCCGCAGAACGGCGCCCTGACATCGCAGGCCACTTTGAACGTGCTCCCGGAAAGCAGGGGAGTGACCCCGGAATCGTCTATCGACCGTATCAGATGAAGCGAGCCTCCTCCGCCAGTGACAGGGGCTCCGTCGGCGTCCAGGAAACGGTATCCGAGAGCTCTCAGCATTCCGGTTCCTCCGTCATTCGTGGCGCTTCCTCCAATCCCCAATATGAATTCACGGCATCCTTTCCCAAGTGCGTCCAGAATCATTTCTCCTGTTCCGAAAGTGTTGGCCAATAGGGGATTGCGCTCATCTTCCGGCACCAGCGCCAGGCCGCTTGCGGACGCCATTTCCATCAACGCGGTATTCCCGGCAATCCCGTATTCCGCCTCCACAGGCCGCATCAGCGGGCCGTGAACTCCGATGTGCTCAGGAACGCCTCCGAGATTCCTGGTCAGGACTCCGGATGTGCCTTCTCCTCCGTCAGCTGTTTCCACGCTGACAGTCTCGCAGTCCTTCATGACATCGTGAATGCCTTCCACGACAGCCCTGTTGGCTTCGCATGAAGACAATGACCCCTTGAAAGAGTCACAGGCCGTCACGATCTTTCTCATCCCCTGTCGCGCCCGTTTCTGGAACAGGCAGGGCAGATACCTTTCATTATGTATTCAACCTGATGAATCTCAAATCCTTCCGGACATTTAACCGGAGGTATGAGAATATTGTCCAGACAGTATGTCTTATGGCATTTCGCACAATAGAAATGGCAATGCAGCTCTTCTGTTCCGCAGTCGTGGTCATTGTGGCACACGCAATATTTTCTCGAGCCGCTGCCGTCGTCGATTTCGTGGATGATGTGGCCGCTGGTGAATGCCTCGAGTGTCCTGAATATGCTCGACTTGTCCACGGTCTCCAGCTTCTCCTCCAGGTCGTTCAGGCTGAAGGTGTCCGAGAATGACATCATGGCATTGAGAATCAGCAGCCTGACCGCGGTCGGCCGGATTCCCCGGGCTGTCATCAAGTCCTCAGGAGATACTGTCCTGATGGCTTTTCCGGATGTGCCGGTATGGTTGTTTTCCATCATAGAGCCAGGATTATAGAGAATGCATATATGCCAAAGGCTTCTTCGGAACACCCTTTTTGATATCCGTCTCTGTCACAAGCAGATTCAACATTCCGCTGTCATAGAACCGTATGTCCGCCACTTCGTCCCCGTCAATCTGGAGCAGGCTCAGCCTGTCCGGATATTGCTCCCTTATTTCCTCGAAAAACGGCCTTCCGAGGAGTTTGATCCCGTCATCAAGGTCCCCGCATTCAGAGAACGAAATCTCAAGCGCAGGGTCTGTCACCGGCTGGTCGTCATCATCCACCATTATGCAGGACTGGAAGGTCTCCATATTGATGCTCTTGGTGTATTTGACTATGACAGAGCCTTTTGGCCATTCTCCAATTCCGAGATGCACAGGTGAGTCATAGCCGGCGTATTCATCCACCGCTGCGAAAAAATACAGCATTCCGTCGTGCGGAAGCAGGTTCTCCCTGTCCAGCTCCGCTATGTCCTCGCACCTGATCTGGCAGACAAATGTCAGCGGGTAGTCATCCTCCCCGTCCACTTTCATCATCGGGTATTCCATATCGGCCGGCATGTCAGGGTCTCCCCACCATTTGCTTTCGCAGAAAAGCGGTTTCTCTGTTTTAGACAGTGCAAGTCTTATAGCCATGGCATCCCTATTTTATTATTTTGTAATAATTCTCCTTGCGGGGAAGTGGTTTTGGCAGCGGGATGGAGGAATATCCGAGAGACAGCGCCCCGATGCCGATGTAATTCTCGGGGATGCCGAGCTCGCACATCAGCCTTCGTCCTTCTTCAGTAGCGAACATTTCCATCTCGCGGTTGATCCAGCAGGAGGCAAGCCCGACAGAGTGTGCGGCCAGCATCATTGTGCCGAGAATCAGGGAGCCGTCCTGGACAGAGTTCTTGTTCAGGGAGACTTCCGGGGCGAAAACAAGCACGATTGTCGGGGCTCCGTAATAAGGATTCTGGTCCGTTCCCATTATGTCCGCGTTCATTTTCACAAGCCTGTCCAAGAGTTCAGGTTTCTGTACTGCAATGATGAACGGGTCCTGCCTGTTTCTGCCTGTAGGGGCGAATGTCCCGGCTTCCAAAACGGCTGCGAGCTCTTCGTCTTTGATCTGTTCTGATTTATATTTGCGGATGCTTCGTCTGGTCTTTATGGCCTCAATAACTGGGTTTGTCATAATATTGGAGTAATTGGTTTACGCAAATATAATTGATTCTGGGGAAATTTTTCCTAAATTTGCAAGTCTTGCACATTAATACATTATAATAATATGGGAGCATTTCACGCATACGACATAAGGGGAATCTACAATGTGGATTTCGACAGGAACACCGCTTACAAAGTGGGAGCGTTTCTTCCGTCTCTTCTTGAGACAGACAAGGTTTTAGTCGGCAGGGACTGCCGCATGTCATCGGATGAGATTCATAAGTATCTTGTCAAAGGCATTACTGATGCGGGAGCTGATGTATATGACATCGGCCTGAGCACCACCCCGATGGTGTATTTCGGCACTGCGAAATATGGTTTCAGGGCCTCTGTCCAGATTACCGCTTCGCACAATCCGAAGGAATACAACGGAATGAAGGTTTCCTGCGAAAATGCGCTCCCTGTAGGCTATGACAATGGTCTCGGACAGATTGAAAAATGGATTAACGAGGGACGTCCTGTGCCGGTCTCTGAGAAGAAAGGCAATGTGTATCAGAAAGATATCCAGCAGGACTATCTTGATTTCCTTCTCGGTTACAACGCTGACTTCAGCGGACTGAAGCTTGCATTCGACCTGTCCAACGGAATGAGTTGCCTGTTCGCCAAAAAGATTTTCGGCGAAGAACCGGAGTATATTTTCGACAATATGGACGGTACTTTCCCGAACCACGAGCCGAACCCGTTAGTGCACAAGAATGTGGTCGCGCTCGAGGAACTCGTTAAGAAGACAGGTGCCGACGTGGGCGTGATTTATGACGGGGATGCAGACAGGGTGATGTTCGTGGACGAGACCGGACATTTCATTTCCCCGGACCTCATAATCGCATTGCTCGGTCATTATTTCATTGAAGAGAGGGGGGAGAAAGGCATTGTGATTCAGGATATACGCAGTTCCAAAGCGGTTGGCGAATACCTTGAGCCGATGGGCGGCGAGATGTTTACCTGGAAGGTCGGCAGGGCCAATGCGGCCCGCAAGCTGCGCGAACTCGACGGAGTGTGGGGCGGCGAGCTTGCCGGACATTATTATTTCCGGGATTTCTTCTATTCCGACAGCGGCCTGTTGGCTTCGATTTTAGTGCTGAGGGTTCTGGCCAATATGAAGAAGAGAGGTCTGACTATGAGCCGGTTGATAGGCAATATCGCCAGGTACCAGAATTCGGGCGAGATTAATTTCCGCCTTGAGGACAAGCAGGGAGCTATGGATGCCGTGCGCGAGCATTTCATTTCCCGTGAGACTCCTACGGCGATGATGGACTTCGATGGCTACCGTGTCGAATTTCCTGACTGGTGGTTCAATATACGTCCTTCCAATACCGAGCCTTATCTCCGTTTTATCTGTGAGGCTTCATCGGAAAGCCTTCTCAAGGCCCGCGTTGAAGAGGTTAAAGAATTGCTTGCAAGCCGTTTCGGTGCGCAGGTATAGTGTTGATTGATAATAATTTCAGAAATATAAAATGAATCTTGATAAATTGGCGGCCGGACTCTTGTTCCTGATGGGTGCGGCTGTATTTTCAGCCAATGCCCAGGAAACTGCGTCCAAGGCGCCGCGGATTGATACTCTCATTTCAATGAGCCGGGCGGAAATGCTTGTCCCAAGGCCGGCACTTCAGCCGGTCAAATCCATTGACCCGTCATCAGCTGTGGCTGTGGACACTCTTGACACAGGAAATCCGGCCGTGAAGATTTTGCTGTTGGAAAACTACACTTGGCGGTATTTCAAGGACCCGTCGGTGGTGATGTCCTCTGATCTGTTCAATACCTGCTGGGATGAGGAGAAACCGAATCCTTTCCACGTGCAGCCGTCTGATATTGAGGAGGATGTGGCTATATGGGTGGTGGATTCCCTGAGCGAGTACCATTGCCCTTACCAGACCAAGGTGTATTCTCCTTTCGGCTACCGCAGAGGCCGCGGGCATATGGGTGTGGACCTTCCGCTGAAGACGGGCACGCCGGTGAAGGCTGCTTTCTCGGGCAAGGTGCGTGTGTCAAAATATTACAGGGGCTATGGCAATCTGGTCATTATCCGTCACGAGAACGGGCTTGAGACGTTCTACGGGCATCTTTCAAGGCGGGATGTCAAACCGGGTGACTGGGTTACGGCCGGCGATGTGATCGGACTTGGCGGCTCGACAGGACGCTCAACCGGGGCGCATCTTCATTTTGAGACGAGATATCAGGGTTATGCGTTTGACCCTCAATGGCTTATTGATTTCGAGACTGGGGTGCTGAGACACAGGCTGTTCATCCTCAAGAAAAGATATCTCAATGCGGCAAGCCGTTATGTTCCGGAGTCTGACGAGGAGGATTATCTGATAATGCAGGAGGACTCCGTGGCTTATTCAGCCCGTGCGGCAGAAATCGCAGCCCGTGAGGCGGAGGAGGCCCGCAAAGCCGCTGAACTTGCCAAGGCGCAGTATCACAAGATCAAGTCAGGTGACACCCTCGGCGCCCTCGCTATCAAGTATCATACTACTGTAAGCAAGATCTGCAGTCTCAACGGCATCACTCCGAAGACTACATTGAGAATCGGCCGCTCTCTCAGGGTACGCTGACCTGCGGCCTGCGGCGGACGGTGTGAAAGCCGTCCGTCAATGTCTCAGGATTTCCAGTTCTTCCGGAGTGTATAATATCGAGTCAATGAAGTCAGGGGCTGTGTGGGCAAGGATAAGGAATAAGGCGAGGGCTGCGGCTGCAAGTATTATCAGTATGATAAGCGTCCATTTCATTATGCTTGAGGCGCTTGGCCCGCCTTTCCCGATTTTGGCCTCATCCTGTGATTGAGCATCTTCTGTTGCTTTGGACGCTTCATCCTTGACTGCGGATTCGTCCGCTGTTTCCCTGGCGGCGATGTCTTCCCGGTCCTGTTCCCCACTCTCTTCCGCTGTTCCTTTCGCAACGGTTCCGGCAGCTGCCGGTTCGCTGCAGTCAGTCACTGAATTATTGTCCTCCGGGGTGTCTTCTGCTGAGGTTTCCGGAGCATTCGGCAATGAGGCTTCTTCTTCCGGCGTTTCCCGGATTTCTGTTACAGTAATTGGTTCCTCTTCTCCAGGGGCTTCCTCCCTCTGGACGGATTCGTCATCGATTCCGGCCGCATCCCCGGTCAGCTCTCCGCATTCCCCGTCCTGTCCTTCGCTCTCTTCCGTTGTCTTTTCCTCGGTGGTTTCGGTTGCCACATTTTCGCTGCTGTCGGTCACTGAAGTGTCTTTCTCCGGAGTGTATCCTGCAGTGACTTTCAGGTCCTCCGGCAAAGATGCTTCTTCCTCCGGCGTCTCCGCTTCCTCCGGCTCAAGAATTGACCTCAGGCTTGCCATTGTCTCGGACACTTCGGATATGCTTTCTTCGTGGGATTTCAGGGACACCGGCTCAAGCCCGAAGCCGTCAGGGTAAATGTCAAGGTCCTCGTCCGCTATGAAGAAGAAATAATTCTCTTTCGTCGCCCTGAGTTTTCCGAGTCCGGGAAAGACAATCGACTTTCGTGTTGTCAGAATATCTTTCAGTTCCGCAAGGAAATCATTCACGATGCGCTCCGCCGTCTCAACGTCAATATTGTTGCCGGATGCATACAGCTCTGCGATGGACTTGTCATTCTCGTTTTTTATCTGCCTGAATGATAATTTCTTATAAGGAGGGTTGATGGTGTAGCCCTTGTCCGAGAAAGTTGACGGCACGAGTTCGGCGACGAAAGTACCGACGCCCGGCAGCGTTACTTCATCCTTGTCAAGGATTATCACCTTGACCATTTTTGACAGAAGATCGATATCCATATTAAAGCGCTTGAAAGCAGCGTCAGACGCTGACGTGTTAAAAAATCCACACAAAGGTAGCAAAAAAATGCAAAAAAAATTTGCAAAACAATCTTTTTGTTGTACCTTTGCAATCCCGAAACGAAAATGACGGGGGAAACAAAATTCCTGAATAGCTCAGTTGGTTAGAGCATCTGACTGTTAATCAGAGGGTCCCAGGTTCAAGTCCTGGTTCAGGAGCCAAGCTTGGGAGCATAGCTCAGTTGGTTCAGAGCGTCTGCCTTACAAGCAGAGGGTCGGGGGTTCGACTCCCTCTGCTCCCACAAAAAGAGACTCGGAAATCATTTCGGGTCTCTTTTTCATATAATGCCGTCGCCGACCCTCTGGGTATTGATTTGCATTTGTAGAGCCGGCCGGAGTCGGCAGAATATTGCCGGTTTTTTGCTGAAACAGCCTATGAAGATAAAGAATCAGGGACGACTGCCAGTCTTTCGGCTGCAGTCGCCCCTGATCTGCTACTATGAATTCCCATATTCAGAAGCGGACAGTGAATCTGTAAAGCATATCTTTGTCGAACCACATCGAGAAATTCGTGCCCCAGACATTGTTGTGAAGACAGAATCTGGCGCCGTCCTCTGCGGCCGGAAGGATATTGTTGAAATCAAGCAGCGAACTCGACCCGAACATAACAAGTGGGCAGTCCATCGAAGTGATGGTCATTGCCTTGCCTGAGCCTTCATAAAGAGCGATGCCGTCCGTGACCCCGTGCATTTTCCTGTTGCCGTGGCTTTCAATATCCCTGAAATTGACAGGGGCGTCCATTTTGTCCACAACCCATTCCGCTCCGTTCCCGAGTTGCGGAATGAATGAGAACCACTGGGCCTCCGGAAGCCTGTAAGCCCGCTTGTCCATACACTTGAGGGTTGCGTTAATGACTTTCTCACTGTCAGGGAAAGACAGTTCCAGATATATGTCCGCAGGACTTCCTCCAATCGCATTCCCCTGTCCGTCAGCCACTCTGAGTTTCAATACAAAAGTCTGGCCCCCAGAATCCTTCTTTGAATATGCCTCAATGAACTCCGGCGTCCGGATTGCGGATTCCACATTGCAGTTCTCAAGTCCCGGTTTCCCGAAATCCTTGAACGCCCAATCCACTTTCCTGATGAGATACTGCCCGAGGAATCTCTCATAGTCCGCATTGTTGAAAGTCTGGTAAGAGTAGGCGAACAGAGGATGCCCGGGGTCGGCCCACTGCCTGCCTGTCTCTCTGTCCTTCAGGCTGATGACTGAGCCGTTCCCAGCATCGAATTTAACTTCGAAATATCTGGTCTTGAACGTCTTCGAGATATTTCCGGGCTTCTTGAAGCCTTTCAGTTCCGGAGCCTTCGGCTCAAGTGCGTCAATAGCTGCCAGTGCCTCCTCTTTCTCCCTCTGGGGCAGATTGTCTATAGCCTCGAAAATATTGTTCTGCTTCTCGTTCCAGGATTCCTCCATCAGCCGGAAGCTGGCTTTTGAACGTGCAGCCTCAAATGCCTCAGGCATATATATATCCCAGTCTTTCAGGAACATTTTCACGTCCCTTCCCCAGGTGTGCTCTGTCGCCATCAGCAGTGGCAGTCCGAATGCCTTGTCTGTCTTGTCGCCGGCCGCGAAACGCCCTTCTGAAATCCATTTGTTGCGGAGTCTGCTCAACTCTCTGAACTGGGCCACCATCTTTGGATTGCTCCCTATTCCGTGAATCCACGTGTCTCCCAATTCCCTGGTGATGACAGGCAGCCTGTCTTCTATTTCCAGGACATCGAGGGCGATGTCGTCAAGGCTGGAATTCACAATCTCCGCATTCGGATATTTGCTTCTCAGCTCCTCATATATGCCCCTGATCTGCTCAAGAGTGTGCGGGCCGTGATTGTCATTTGTGAAACGGATGTCCACCATAACTCCGGTTCCAGGCAGAAGCAGCTGGTCTCCATAGCCTTGCTGGTACATTACAATCACACTGGAGCCGTCAGGAGCGCACCATTTGAACAGTGACGGCACATCCGGGGAGGTGCTCGCCGAATTGACACCGATATGCAGGAACTTTACGCCATTACGGGCGAGAACCGGAATCAGGGACCGTGTATGACCCGGGACATCGGTCATTTTAGCTGAGATGGAACTCTTTCCGAAACGTTTGTCCAGATCTTTGCAATACTGGATTCCGAGCTCGTACAATGAAGCGTCGGCCATCTCCGTGTGCGTGGTGAAAGGCAGGGCGTGCCAGTTGATGTCCCCGTCCGCTATAGCCTTCTCCATCCTGCGGACATCCTCATCGGATGCTGTTTCAAGGAATTTTGTGATAATCCAGGAGCCGGTTGTCCAGGTGTAATGTTTTTCCGCTCCGCTTTCTTTCAATGATTCAATAAGATCCAGGGTGTGTGGAATGAAGTCGGTCATATAAGTGTTGATGACATTTTTCCCCGAGTTCGTGAATCCCACATCCAGATGGGTCTTGAAAATCAGATGGATTTTCTTTACTGATGCCGCATCAACAGGCTTGTCCGGCAATATGGGCGCTCCGTTTGCCCACATTGCAATGAACATACCTGCTATGCACATTATGCTTTTTTTGAAGTTCATAGCTGCTATTTTACATTAATCGTGACTTTCTGAATACCATATTTCCAGGATTTTGCCCTGAGCACAATCTCGCCGGTCTCTCCTGGTTTTGTCCTTACCCAGACGGCTCCGCATCCGCTGTTCGCGCTGAGGTCAAATGGACTGTCTCCAATTATCTCTCCCGGACCTTCAATGTCGAACTCCACAAGTCCTTCTCCGTAAGGCCTGAAATCGTTGCCGTATTTGTCAGTAATCCAGAAAGATACTCTCGTGGCGTCAATTCCGTCTCCGGCAAGTTCGGTGTCATCAGCCTCAAGTCTCAGTTCGTCCCATTCTGAATCTCCGGAGTAGAGCCGCTCGATAACCTTCCTGCCTTTGATGTAGCCTTCTATTTTGAGATTTTCTGGCGCTTTCCCCTCCTCAAAGTCCAGATTGACATAGAACGGAGGATATTTCAGGTTAGGCAATTTGCTTGCGTCAGGTTTGAGGGTGGCGTAGAGAGAACCGTCGGTATAGAGCCTGAGCTCCTCGCAGTTAGAGAAAATCACAGCATTCTTGCCAGGGCCGTTCGGACTCTTTCCGGTGAAACTCCAGGAGAAGTCAGGCTCAAGAGTGATACGTTTCTCCGGGTCGCACTGTGATTTGTAGAACGTCGCTCCAAACTTCGGAATGCGGAATACGTCCGATACTCCCGGGGTTTTGACAGTCTTGAAAGAGTTTACAAGACTGCCGTAGTCAAATGCACACCAGGCCACTACACCGCAGTTGCGGATGTTGCCGGCGGATTTGCTGTGCGCCTCGGCGTGACGGAGAGCCTGGGCCTGCAGGTTGCTGATGCTGTGAGTCCTGCTGTAGTAGCAGTCGAAGTCCTTGAGCTTCGGATAGTTGAACTGTCCGACAGCCTCGGCGAGCATATATGGATAACCCTCAACCGGTTCGTCGATTCCCACTGTTCCGTCCGGGTCCGCATGATAGTCATCGTATGCGAACACATCCTGGCTCCAGGTTGTCTCCCAGGTCTTCCTTGTGCCTGAAGTCATTGAGCCTGAGGTAGGGCGTGTGCTGTCAAGTTCTCCTGCGATTGCGCGGGTCTTCTTGTAAAGCTCCACATCGTTAGGGGACTCGTTCACACGTGTTCCCCAGATTACGATTGAAGGGTGGTTCCTGTCCCTTACAATCATTTCTGCCACATCTCTCTGGCAGAGCTCTTTCCAAGGTTCGTCACCGAGGTAGCCCCAGCCCGGGACCTCATCCCACACAAGCAGTCCGAGTTCGTCGCAGGCATCCAGAAACGCCTCTGTCTGGGGATAATGCGAACAACGGACGAAATTGCAGTTATAGTCGTATTTGAGAATTTCCGCATCTTTGCGCATCACTCTGTCCGGCATTGCGTATCCGACATACGGATAGAGTTCGTGGCGGTTCAGGCCGAAAATCTGCAGGCGTCTGCCGTTGAGGTAGAATCCGTCGAGCCTGAATTCGGCGGTGCGGAAACCGATGCGCGTGTTTGTGGCCTGTATGATTTCTCCGTTCCTCTCAAGGGAAACTTTCACATCATACAGCTTGGGGTTGTCGATATCCCAGAGAACAATGTCTCTCAGGTCAGTTATGGAGGCGGAAAGTTCCATAGTGCCTTTCTGGGGCTTGAACTCCCGGCTTGCGGAAGCGATACATTTCCCGCCGTCTTCAAGGCTGATGAGTATTCTGTAATCTCCTTTCAATACCTTGTCTGTATCAAGAGTGGTCTTTACCTCAAGTTTCTTCGCCTTTTCAAGAGCATCTGAAGGAATGCAGTAAACGTCCTTGATATAGGTCTGCGGAACAATCCTGAGGCTGACGCTTCTGTGGATTCCG
>JAQXHU010000023.1 GCA_029007435.1 Bacteroidales bacterium | reverse complement strand
TGCTGCCCTCGTTTCAAACGGGACTGCAAATGTAAGGACTTTTTTCTTCCCCTCCAAACTTTTACGCAACTTTTTTTCGCACTTTTTTCGGGACGAATCCGGGGTTTATCATTTTAAGTTGCACAGGATGCGGGAGTTATGAAGTTGAAAAAAATTTTGACTGGAAGACCCCCTCCCCCACCATGGCGGAATGGCAGAAGCCAATAAAAAATGGATTACCGAAATAATCCGGCAATCCATCCTATTTTCTATATTTATTATAGACTACATCATTCCGCCGTCAGGCATAGCAGGAGCTGCAGGAGCAGGCTCCGGAATGTCAACGATTCCGCACTCTGTGGTAAGGAACATACCTGCCACTGAAGCAGCGTTCTCGAGAGCGACACGGCTTACCTTTGTAGGGTCGATGACACCTGCCTCGAACATATTGACATATTCGTCAGTGCGGGCATTGTAGCCGAAATCACCCTTGCCTTCACGGATCTTCTGTATAATGACACTTCCGTCAACACCTGCGTTGGTGGCAATCTGGCGGAGAGGCTCCTCGATGGCGCGGGCCACGATGTGGATACCTGTCGTCTCGTCATCATTCTCCCCCTTGAGTTCCTTGAGAGCCTCAGCCGCGCGGATGTAAGCAACTCCGCCACCTGGCAGATAGCCTTCCTCAACAGCAGCCCTTGTTGCATTGAGGGCATCCTCGACACGGTCTTTCTTCTCCTTCATTTCGACCTCGGTGGTAGCGCCGACATAGAGGACAGCCACACCGCCTGCAAGTTTGCCAAGACGCTCCTGGAGTTTCTCCCTGTCATAATCGGAAGTGGTCGTGGATATCTGCTTCCTGATGAGGTCAGCTCTTTCCTGGATAGCAGCCTTGTCACCTGCGCCACCTACAATCGTGGTGTTCTCCTTGGTGATGGTTATCTTTTCAGCTTTGCCGAGCATATCCGGAGTTGTATTCTCGAGAGTGAATCCTCTTTCCTCTGAAACGAGGGTTGCGCCTGTCAATGTGGCAATGTCCTGAAGCATTTCCTTGCGACGGTCGCCAAAGCCTGGAGCCTTGACGGCAGCTACCTTGATAGTTCCGCGGAGCCTGTTCACTACGAGAGTGGTAAGAGCCTCGCCATCAACATCTTCAGCAATGATAAGGAGAGACTTGCCTTCCCTTGCGATTGGCTCAAGAATCGGAAGAAGATCCTTCATTGTGGAGACCTTCTTGTCAGTGATGAGCACATACGGCTGGTCGAGCCTTGCCTCCATCTTGTCGGAGTCAGTCATAAAATATGGAGAGATATAGCCTCTGTCAAACTGCATTCCCTCAACAACTTTGACCTCAGTCTCTGTACCTTTGGCCTCTTCCACAGTGATCACACCGTCTTTCTTCACCTTGGACATTGCGTCGGCGATGAGTTTTCCGATAGTGGCGTCGTTGTTGGCTGAAACAGTGCCGACCTGCTCAATCTTGGAATAGTCCTCGCCAACCTGCTGGCTCTGGGCCTTGAGTTCAGCGACAACTGCTGCGACTGCCTTGTCGATACCTTTCTTTAAATCCATAGGGCTTGCGCCGGCTGTGACATTCTTAAGACCGACATTGATGATTGCCTGTGCGAGAACAGTGGCTGTGGTTGTGCCGTCACCAGCCTGCTCATTAGTCTTGGAAGCCACTTCCTTCACCATCTGGGCGCCCATATTGGCGAACCTGTCTTTCAACTCCACTTCTTTGGCCACCGTTACTCCGTCCTTGGTCACCTGAGGAGCGCCGAACTTCTTGTCAATAACAACATTGCGTCCTTTAGGACCAAGTGTTACCTTCACTGCGTCTGCAAGAGCGTCAGCGCCTTCTTTCATCTTGGCGCGGACCTCAACATCGAATCTGATATCTTTTGCCATAATTATAATCTCCTATTTTAATATTACAGAATTGCGAGAATGTCTGACTGACGTACAATCAGAAGCTTTTTGTCATCAACAGTGACCTCTGTTCCGGCATATTTGCCATAAAGAACCTCGTCACCGACTTTCACCTCCATAGGCTCATCAGTCTTGCCCGGGCCGCAAGCGAGAACTTTGCCCTGCTGCGGTTTTTCTTTAGCTGTGTCAGGAATATACAGTCCTGAAGCTGTCTTGGTCTCGGCCTCTTTCGGTTCGATGACCACTCTGTCTGCTAATGGTTTGATCATAATTTTATAATTTTTTATCTGTTTCTGTTCATTCCACCTTTTCTGGCGGGACTCTTACAGAGAATCAATGTGCGTGCCATTGGCAGATGACTGACAAATTGTCATTGGACACTTCCAAGCTCATCCAAAATGCAGGATTATGAGAAAAATGACCGGATAATACTGCAAATTGTCATTTCAGCCATAGTATTATATATCCAAAGAGACTAAATTTGCATATCAACCATAAAAACTTTGACAATATGGAAACACGTCAATATTTCAGAATTCTACCATCTTTGTTGTCAGCTGCCATAATGCTGGCGGGATGCTCCGGAAAAAGCAATCCGGATACGGGCTATGCAGAATATGTGGAAGCATATACCGGCGGGCTCGTCACGGGGTCATCCGAAATTGTGGTAGAACTCACGACAGCCGCATCCGGAATCAGCGGGACCAACCTTGAAATCAATGAAAAAGTCACCGGACTGTTCAAATTCTCACCGTCTCTTAAAGGAACGGCAAGAATGGAAACACCGCAGCGTTTCGTATTCATCCCGGAAGATGGAAGTCTTAAACCTGGCAAACGCTACAAATGCGCATTCTCGCTCGGAGAAGTGCTCAATACCGCAAAAGGGAAAGAAAAATTCGAATTCCAGTTCTTCGTTGCTGAGAAAGAGGCCGTCATAGAGCCCGGACTCATTGTAATCAAAAGAGACGATCCCGGAAAAGCCTCAGTATCCGGAACAGTCAGATTCAGCGTTCCAATTTCTACAGACAAGCCGGAGGAACTCCTCTCTTTCCACTATGAGGGAACCGGAGACATTGTAACGGAACTGGCGCCTGACGGCTACAGCGCCTCATTCACCATTTCGAACCTTAGACGCCCGGAAACTCAAGAGCGGGACCGGACTCTCAAAATAATTTTCAATCCGGGCAAAACCGGTTTCAAGGATTGTGAGCCTGTGGAAGTGACAGTGCCGGCAAAAGGCGAGTTCAGGGAGATCAACCAGAAAAACGGAGGAGACGATGGCAATTATGTCGATCTGGCGTTCTCGGAGCCGCTTGACAGCCGGCAGAACCTGAACGGCATTATAAGCACGGATTCAGAAGACGATGCCTTGAGTTTCAGGATCAAGGACAATATATTGAGAATCAATGGAGAAAGCGGAAAGCTCCATACCGTGCACGTCAGGCCGGGCATCCGCAGCTTCGACGGAGACAGAATAGATATGGAATTTATATCATCCGTAGAACACCGGGAAATACCATACGTGGAGATACCTGCAGAAGGAAACATTATCCCGGACGGAAACAATCTGGTGCTGCCATTCAAGGCCGTCAATCTCAATGCTGTGGACATCAGCATCATAAAGATTTATCCGGGGAACGTGCTGTCATTCCTCCAGGACAATGACCTTGACGGTTCAAACAGGCTGAGACGCGCCGGCAGGCTTGTATATAAAAGCACCATACGGCTTGACAGCCAGGGGCTCAATGTTAAAGAGCTCAACGATTACAGAATCGACCTGTCGGGAATCATCAAGGAAGATCCAGGTGCGCTTTATCGCATCGCATTGACATTCAACAAAGATTATTACGTCTATTCCGGAAATGGAAGTACGGGAAGCAGCCTTGTCAGACTCAGGGACAACAGGCTCGGGGATGAAGACGAAGCTGAATGGGACATTGCCGAGCCATATTATTACAACAATAATTATGACTGGTCGATATACAACTGGAGAGACAGGAATGATCCGGCAACCCCTTCCTATTATATGGATTACAACTATCCGGAGAAAAACATAATGTTCTCTGAACTGGGTGCCATTGCAAAATACTCCGGGGCAAAGTCTGACGGAAAGAGCTCCCTGTGGACAGCCGTGAGCAATCTCAACACCGCAGAACCGGTCTCCGGTGCTGAAATTACCGCATATAATTTCCAGCTGCAGAAGATCGGAGCCGGAAAAAGCGAGTCGGACGGGCTGGCGGAGATAAGATGCGACGGCAGGCCTTTCGCCGTGAAGGTCAGGAAAGGAGAATCCACAACATACCTGAAGGTCAATGATGGAAACGAGAAATCGCTCAGCCGGTTCGACACTGGCGGAGAAAGGCTTCAAAAGGGCATAAAGAGTTTCATTTACGGAGACCGGGGAGTCTGGAGGCCGGGTGACACATTGCATCTTGCGATGATGCTGCACGGACCGGTTCCGGACAGCCATCCGGCTTCAGCGGTTCTATATTCTCCTGAAGGACAGTTCTATACCAAAAAGGTATCAACCGGAGAGAACGGGTTGTACGTGTTCAACATAGCCACCTCTCCAGATGTTCCGACCGGCATCTGGAATGCCTATTTCAAGGTCGGAGGAGCTACTTTCCACAAGTCGGTCAACATTGAGACAATCAAGCCTAACAGGCTGAAAATCAACGCCAATATTGGCAACGAGATGCTACGTGCCGGAACAAGGGCCGATATTTCCATCGCCGCGAACTGGCTGACAGGCCCGGCCGCATCCGGACTTGCGGCAAGAGCGGAGATGACACTATGGCAGAAAAACGATGCATTCAAAGGATTCGGAGGATATTCGTTCAGCGATCCGTCAAGCAGCTTCAAGCCATATACTTTCGAACTTTTCAGCACTCGTCTCGGACAGGACGGAACCGCCAACGTGACGACCACATTGCCAAAGGTTCCTGAAGCTCCGGGGATGCTGGAGGCGGACATTGTTTATTCAGTGGAGGAAGAAGGCGGTGACGAGAGCTTCGTCACAGAGACAGTCCGATTCTCGCCATACAGCGCTTATGTCGGAGTGAAACTGCCGTCAGACTATGTCGAGACTGGCACTGATGTAAATATTCCTGTAGCCGTTTTGGACCAGAACGGCCAGCGCAAATCCGGACACAGGATTGAATGGAGGATATTCAAATTGAAATGGAACTGGTGGTGGGAGTCCAGGGACGAGCCTCTGGACTCATACATACACAGCTCCGGAGCAAAAGCCATATTCTCAGGCACAGTCACTTCCGGCACTTCCGACATCAGGATTCCGTTCAATGTGGATGACAGCCATTGGGGACGCTACCTCATATATGTGAGAGATCTGGACAGCGGACACAGCAGCGGTGGCATCTTCTTCGCCGACTGGCCGGCTTACAGGGGAAGGGCCGACAGGAAAGACCCAGATGCTCCCGGGATGCTTTCATTCTCGCTTGACAAGAAAGAATACAGTACCGGAGAGACGGCCACAGTGTTTATTCCTGCGGCGGAAAACGGAAGGGCACTCGTGTCTCTCGAGAACGGAAGCGGAGTTATAAGAAGCGAATGGGTGAAGACAAATGCGTCTGAAGACACGCCTTGGACATTCCTGGTTACCGAAGATATGTCCCCGAATGTATATGTCCACATAACCCTCGTCCAGCCTTGCGGGAACAGAGCCAACGACCTGCCCGTCAGGCTATATGGAGTAATGCCGGCGATAGTCCTGAATCCGGATTCACATCTTGAGCCTGTGATTGATATGCCTGACCGGCTCCATCCGGAAGAGTCTTTCAATGTGAAAATAAGCGAGAGGAACAGGAAGCCGATGACATACACATTGGCCATAGTGGACGAGGGGCTCCTCGATATCACTTCCTTCCGGACACCTGACCCTTGGAGCACAATTTACAGGAGAGAAGCGCTCGGCGTGCGCACCTGGGATATGTATGACAATATTTTCCTGTCAGGAGGCGGCCCGATGAAAGCGATGTTCAGCATCGGAGGAGATGAAGGTGTGATGCGCGGCTCCCGTAAAGAGAACAGGTTCAATCCTGTAGTGAAATATCTCGGCCCGTTCACATTGAAATCAGGTTCGCAGACACACAGAATCACTCTGCCGATGTATGTCGGAAGTGTGAGGGTGATGATCGTGGCAGGAAACGGAACTGCATACGGCAAGGCGGATAAAACAGTTCCTGTCACTTCCCCGCTGATGATAATGCCTACCCTTCCGAGGACTGCAGGCCCCGGTGAGAAAATCACCCTTCCAGTCAATGTGACCGTGATGGAGAAAGGCATCTCAGATGTCAATGTATCAGTTAAGTGCGAAGGGGCACTCAGCATTGACGGCAAAGCATCTGAATCATTGTCATTCTCCGGAGAGGGCGACCGGGTAGTGAGGTTCAGCCTCATTTCAGGAAATGCATCCGGAATGTCAAAAGTGACAGTGACGGCCGAAGGCGGAGAACACCGGATGACCGAGACCATAAATCTTGAGGTTCGCGGAACCTCTCCTCACGTGATCACGACCAATTCGGCATTGCTCCAGCCGGGAGAGAGCAAGACATTCACATTCAGCCCGTTCAAGGAATCCGAAGAAGACCGTGCCTGGGTTGACGCATGCGGGCACCCTTCAGTCGATTGGAACGCAATGTTCGGATTCTTCAAAGAATACCAGCACAGCTGCTCGGAGCAGATATGCGCCGCCGGCATAAGCATATTGTGCTCATTGCCTGAGCTTTCCGAAAAGAATTACGAGCAGGCGAAACAGCTCATTCCGGAACTTCTCACAAACCTTTACGCAAGACAGAGAAACGACGGAGGCTTCGCATACTGGCCTGGGTCGGCCGCAAGTGACGAATGGGTTTCATCTATGGCGCTGGAATTCCTGACATTGGCCCGGAAAGAGGGATTCTCCACCGGGGACGAGGTGATAAAATCACTTCTGAATTACCAGAAAAGGTGCATCCAGAATTACAAGACATCCAAATCCTACTTGCTTGACGACCTGTCCCAGGCCTACAGGCTCTTCACAACCGCTCTCGCGGGAAGTGCTGATGAGGCGGCAATGAACCGGCTGAAAATGAGCGGCAATCTGTCCTGGCAGGGTTCTATGATGCTTGCTTCAGCCTATTCGGCAAGTGGAAAGAAAACCGTTGGAGAAGAGATAATCTCCTCATTGTCAGCGGCTCCTGAAGAGTGGAGCGCCGGGACGATGACATACGGAACTCCGTTCAGGGACAAAGCCATCGCACTGGAGGCCCTGACCCGCACCGGCAACATTTCCGGAGCAGTCACCTATGCCGCGGAGGTCAGACCGGAAGACGGAATCTGGTCAATGTCAACCCAGGAGTCCGCATTCGCCGCCAAAGCTTACCGGGAGCTGTCAGGAAAAGTCTCCGGAGGATATGTCACCGTGGATGTGACCAGTTCAAAAGGCAGTTCAAAAGCGAAAGGGATGACAACGCACAAGATTGACACCGAATCTGGAGAGACAAGAGTCACAAACACTTCCGACGGACCGGCATACGTCAGGCTAACCACGGTCGCACAGGTCGCACCTGGAACCGCAGTGCCGGCTAGATCAAACAATCTCAACCTGAGTGTCAAGTATATAGATTCAGAAGGCAACTCTGTTTCCCCAGAGAAACTCAGGCAAGGGACCCGCTTCACCGCTGTCATCAGAGTGGGAAACTCAAGCGCTGTGTCCGATTACAGCCACCTGGCTCTTGTAGAGATTGTCCCTTCAGGATGGGAAATCATCAACGACAGACTTACTGGACAGGCAGCTCCATATGAAGAGCATTACGACAGGCTTGACATAAGGGATGACAGATGCCTGTTCTATTTCAGCCTTCCGAAAGGCACTTACAAAGAGTTCAAAGTGCGTCTCAGGGCGGCTTACGAGGGAGAATACGAACTGCCTTCAGTAAGTTGCGGAGATATGTACGACAATTCAGCATTCGCCTGCACGGCATCCGCAAGATGTTCAGTGACAAGGTAAAAAAATATCTGGCTTTCGGGCTGTGGGCAGGATTCTCCATTCTTTCAATATGGTATGCATTCTGCCTCCCCCGGGATCTTTTCAAAGGAACCGAGTGGTCCGCCGTGGTGCTTGACCGGAACGGAGAACTGCTTGGGGCGAGAATCGCCGCTGACGGACAGTGGAGATTTCCGCCGGGAGACAGTATTCCGGAGAAATACAGAAAAGCGGTTGTGGAATTCGAAGACAGATGGTTCCGCTTACACCCCGGCGTCAATCCTGTATCCATCATAAGGTCGGCTGTGTCCAATCTCAGAGCCGGCCACGTTGTGAGCGGTGGGAGCACTCTCACGATGCAGGTGATACGTATGTCAAGAGGCCGGGAAAGGACAATGCGCCAGAAGTTTATTGAGGCTGTTCTGGCCACCAGGCTCGAGCTGAGATATTCCAAAGACGAGATTTTGGGAATGTACGCCGCCCACGCACCTTTCGGAGGCAATGTTGTCGGAGTGGAGGCGGCGGCGTGGAGGTATTTCGGGAGGTCTTCCGGAGAGCTGACCTGGGCTGAGGCCGCGATGTTGGCCGTTCTGCCGAATTCGCCGTCAAGCATCAGGCCCGGAAAGAACAGGGACAGGCTGATGGAGAAGCGTAACAGACTGCTTACCAAACTGTTCAAGAAAGGCTACATTTGCCGGAGCGACTATGAGTTAGCGTGCAGCGAGCCGATTCCTGACGAACCTGAGAGGCTTCCTTCTTATGCGCCGCAACTTGTGGACCTGCTTGCGTCCGGAAAGACAGTGGAAGCTTGGAAGAGTTACAGGATTGTGACCGGCGGCGATGTCCGTAAAGGCCGCGCCGTAAGGACAACTGTTGAAATCGGGATCCAGAAACGCATTCAGGATGCCGTGGACCGGCACAGCGACAATCTTGCCAAAGAAGGCATAAACGATATGGCGGCTGTCGTGATGGATGTCCGGACAGGAGAGGTGCTGGCATATTGCGGGAATTCATCAGCCTACAGGAAACGTCCTGGGATGGATGTGGATGTGGCGAGGTCGCCGAGGAGTTCAGGTAGTGTGCTGAAGCCATTCCTGTACTGCGCTTCTTTGCAGGCCGGAAAAAGCCTCCCGTTTTCGCTCGTGGCAGACACGCCGGTGAATATCAATGGTTTCGCTCCACAGAACTACAATATGACTTATGACGGTGCGGTTCCTGCGGCCGAGGCGCTGAGCCGCTCCCTGAATGTGCCGGCTGTGCATATGCTGAAAGAGTTCGGAACTGAGGCGTTCAAAGATGTTCTCAAGGAATGCGGGCTGAGCACGGTGACGAGAAGCGCGGATGACTACGGGCTTTCTATGATTCTTGGAGGCGCAGAGTGCCGGCTGGACGAGGTGACCGGAGTGTATGCGGAGATGGCGAGGCGGCTTGTGTATGGAGATGGAGATGAATGTGACGGCGGAACTGACGGGTTTCCTCTGACTGACAGGGTGGCGCTGTGGTACACTATGGAGGCGCTTGGGGAGGTGAACAGGCCTGACGAGATTGACTGGCACGTTATCGGGTCGGTGAAGAAGGCTGCCTGGAAGACGGGGACAAGTTACGGTTACCGGGACGGCTGGGCGTGCGGTGCGACCCCGCGGTACGCCGCGGGGGTGTGGGCGGGGAACGCCTCCGGCGTCGCCGCCCCCGGGCTCGTAGGAGCCCGCACCGCCGGGCCTGTGCTGTTTGACATTTTCAATTCGCTCCCAGGGATATCGCCTGCCGACGACGGCAGGCAGGCTGAAATACCGGAATGGTTTCCCGAACCACTTCCCGGTGAAGGAAAAACCGTGCGCACCTGCAAGCTGTCCGGCTTCCTTGCAGGTCCATATTGCGAAGATACTGATACGATTACAGTAACTGTCGCCGGTGCGGAAAGCCGTTCCTGCCCTTATCATTTCTGCCAGGGCGGGAGGACATTCTTCAGATTGCCTCCTGCGATGGAATGGTATTACAGGCAGAAGCATCTGGATTATCCTTTCAGCAAAGATGACGGGGACGACATTCCCGAAGGCTCAGGACCGCTGCCAATGGAATTCATCTATCCTGAAAGCGGAGCTGTAATCTCGATTCCCCGGCAGCTTGACGGTTCTCCGGGCGAGATAGTATTCAACCTGGCTCACCACGACCGCTCGGCCGCTGTCTATTGGCATATAGATCAGGATTATATAGGAGAGACCAAGTATATTCACCAGCTGCGGTTCAGGCCTTCACCGGGCAAGCATACTGTCACCGTCGTGGACGGGCTCGGGAACACGCTTTCAGCAGGATTCACCGTGCGATGACAGAAAGACATCCCCTGCACAAGGTTATTTTACAATTTTGAAGTAAATTTGCCGCAAATTTTTGCGTATGCTTGAAGTGATGATCAGCATGGCCATCGGCATTTTAGCCGGGCGGCTGCTGAAAATAAGAATAATGCAGAGGGCTGTCATAATGGTGACCTGGCTGCTTCTGCTGCTTCTAGGCTGGGAGGCAGGAAGTGACCGGAATGTCATTGAAGCTTTCCCCTATATCGGAATGAACGCACTTGTTGTCGCTCTTGGCGGTGTTGCAGGAAGCTGCATCACAGCCTGGATTCTATGGCGCCATATTGAGCATATCAGAAACAGTTCCAAGAGCGCAAACGCAGAAGAACCAGACACCTACGCCAATAAAAAAGCATTGATGTCAGGCTTGGGGGAAAGCCTGGTCATTTTAGGATTTTTTGTAGCCGGCATCTGTCTCGGACTCATCGGCGTGCTGAAGGACAACAGCATTATTCATATTCTGAGTTTCTGGGCCCTGTGCGCACTGATGCTTATGGTGGGAATAAGTATCGGAGGCAATCCGGAGATAATTTCTACGGTAAGGAGTATGAATCCCCGTCTGGCGCTTCTGCCGCTGGCCACAGTGACAGGAACTTATGCCGGATGCCTTCTGGTCAATCTGTTTGTGGGCTACCGGACTGCCGATGTACTGGCAATCGGTTCAGGATTCGGCTACTATTCTCTGTCAAGTGTGCTGATTTCCGGGAGCCGCGGAGCGGAACTCGGTACGATTGCATTGATTTCCAATATCATACGCGAAGTATTCACACTTCTTTGCTCCCCTGTTGTGGCTAAAATAGCCGGTCCTTTGGCTCCAATTGCCGCCGGAGGAGCGACAACTGCCGACACGACTCTGCCTATCATCTCAAGCTGCTGCGGCGAAAAGTATGTCGTACTGTCTGTCTTCCACGGTTTGATAGTGGATTTCAGTGTGCCTTTCCTCGTCGCATTTTTCTGTTCGATTTAGTTAAGCCCTGAAAGAATTTCAACATTTGTTGTTGCCAATCCGTAAAAAAGCATTATATTTGCAGTCCGGTTCAAAAACCGGTCGGCAGGAAACCTTTCCCGCCGTTTACATAAGGATGGTTCGGTAGCTCAGCTGGATAGAGCAACAGCCTTCTAAGCTGTGGGTCTTGGGTTCGAATCCCAACCGAATCACGAGTAAGGAGAAAGCTCGCTGTCGATAGACAGCGGGCTTTTTTGGTCAAGGGCGCCGTCGGGAATCCCATTCCCGTAAAGGCGTCTTGGCCGAAAAAACGCGCTGATGGAAGAGTTCAAGGATACTCCAGAAAGACGAGAATGCAACGACACCAAGAACTGTTGATACAGTCACATCGTCAGTAAGCAGAGACAGAATCACGAATATCACCCCGCAAAGAGCGAAAATCCACCACGACCTTACTCCCCAAGTGATATTCCGCCTTTATCACCAGAGGGTGAAAAAGGCCTATGATAAGAAATGTCGACAGTCCGACAATAAGTCCGCAATAGTTCATACTTCTAAATTTATTGCAAATTTACACAAAATGTATGATTATGACAGCCATTATTTATTATAGTATCAATCGATTTTAATATATTTGTAACTTTGATATCAAAGTTCATTGCTGTCCACTAAAAATGTGGACGGTTAATAAAAGTTAAAAATCAAACAAAGTGGGTTCATAAAACCCGTCAAGTTCTTTGTCAATACTGAAGTTAGATTTGTTAAAGAGGTCTTGAAGTGGTGTCGTGTCGGTAAGTGATATTCCGAGGATCTGTAGGGTCTCATAGATTGTGCGGTCAAGTTTCATTTGATGATGTACAATGGCCACCAAGCAATATGAAATGATGGCAGTGTAGATCTGTATCCTGACTGCATTTTCAGAGTCACCCCAGAACTTCTTGATCTTCAGATGCTGTTTCAACCATTTGAAGAACAGTTCTACTGACCAGCGGTTCTTATATAAAAGAGCTACTTCTAAGGCGGTGATATCCATTGCATTAGTAAGAAAAACAAAGTTCTTCTTGAGCTCCTCGTCGTAGTATTCAACTCTGCGGAGTTGCTTAGGATAATCGTTACGACTTTTGTAAGTTACCAGTTCTATGATTGAGTCAGATAACACGCCTTTTGGCATTCGTCTCTTCCATCTGATGACCTTGTATTGTAGGTTCTTTTTGGCTCTAACTACGAAGAATGCACATGCGCACTCGATCCTGTAGAGTTGTAAAAAGAAGTTGTATCCTCGGTCGAAGATGTAGTAGGCACCTGTCTCAACCGGTATTTCTTTCATCACTTGGGAGTCATGAACTGAGGCTGTAGTAATGTGAAAGAATGCTGGTACTCGGGCTTCAACATCGTATAGCGTGTGAACTTTTATACCGCCTTTCTTCTTCCTGAACTTCGCCCAGCAGAATACAGCAAGGCAGAGTTCGATGGTAGTGGAATCGAAAGCATAAATGTTCCCGGCTAGGCTGAATATCTTTGTAACTCTCAGAGTACGAGCTTGTTCTACCATATAGTAGGCAAACTCCTCAAAGATATGATAGTCCCTGTTCTGGTTCGCTTTTGCAAGATTGCTGCGTGTGACAGAGTCTCCGAATCCAAGGAACTTAGCCTTGCCTCGGTGAGCCTCTATGGCGACTATCAAGTCTCTAAGACTGTCACGTCTGGAGAGTTGACCGAACATAAGAACTTTGAGCTGATTCCAGCATGAAAAGTGCTTTATGTAGCTGTCACCGTGATACTTAGCAACGATTCTATTGAACTTATTACGGTTCAAGAACGATGTTAATTGAGCAAAAATGTATGATTTGTTATGCATAACCAGCTGATTTGCTGGCAAATATAGAAATCAAAACCGTTCGCCCCTCAAACCACCTCTAACTATCTAATTATCAGTATTTTCAATGAACTATTTATAAATTTTTAGTGGACACTAATGATCAAAGTTTTATGAAACGTTTCAGACTGGCTCTTATCCTACTCCCTTTTCTTGTTTCAGTGTCATGCACTGACAGAAACGACAGCATCTTCATAGAATCCGAAAGCATGGAATCTCTCGGCGGTTGGGTGATCGACCAGCAGTCGATTGCCGCAATGGGTTCATCATACATAATGGCCCACGGTATGGGAATACCGGTAGCAGATGCCTCAACATGCGTCAATTCTGCAGAAGGCGGATCATATCATCTGTGGGTGCGTACCAGAGACTGGACCCGCCGATGGGGCAGAGAAGAGTCGGCAGGAAGGTTCCAGATATATGTCAACGGCAGACCGTCAAGAAAGATATTCGGTACCGAGAATGAAGAATGGCATTGGCAATATGGCGGGAAGGTGCGTCTCAAGAAGGGAGAAAACACCCTCGCCCTCCACGACCTTACCGGCTTCAACGGCAGATGTGACGCTATCTACCTGACACAAGACCGAGACTCGGTCCCTTCTGAAGACATGGAGGACATGCGCCAGATTCCTGAAGTGAAAGATGCTCCGGAAGAGTATGACCTTGTCGTCGTCGGCGGTGGCATCGCAGGTTGCTGTGCAGCTGTCAGCGCTGCGAGACTGGGATGTAAGGTTGCGCTTATAAACAATCGTCCTGTCCTTGGCGGCAACAACTCATCTGAAGTAAGGGTAGGACTGTCCGGACTGATCATGCAGGAGCCATATCCGGAACTGGGAAATCTGCTGGATGAGCTTGGCGGTGTAGGACACTGGACCAAATTTGAAGCTGAACGTGACCCGGAGAGCGAAAGGAGCAGACAGATACTTGAAATTCTGGAAAGACATCCGGAGAAGATCATACATAATGCCGGTCCCGAAACGAACTATGAAGACGGGAAGAAACTGGCTCTGATACAGGCAGAACCCGGCATCACCCTTTTTCTCTCCACTCATGTGGATGAAGTGGAAAGCGACGGCGACAGGATTTCCGCAGTCATCGGTCACAACATCGTCTCAGGAGAAAGGACAAGATTCAGAGGCAGACTCTTTGCCGACTGCACCGGAGATGGAGACGTAGGTTTCCTTGCCGGAGCCGACTACCGTATCGGACGTGAAAGCAGAGAGGAAACAGGAGAGGTGCAAGCCCCTGAGAAAGCAGATTCCATGGTAATGGGAACCTCTGTACAATGGTATGCCGATGACATGGGGACCGAGACCTCATTCCCGGAATGTCCGTGGGCCCTGGAATTCAATGAAGAATCATACCGACCTATCATCCACGGTGAATGGGACTGGGAGACCGGTATGGACCGCAATCAGATCAAGGAAATCGAATATATACGCGACTACGCCCTGCGCGCAGTTTTCGGCAACTGGGACTACATCAAGAACAGAAGTTCACGCAAAGATGAGTTCAAGAACCATAGTCTTCAGTGGGTCGCTTACATAGGAGGAAAGAGAGAATCCCGCAGGCTCATGGGAGATGTCATTCTCTGCGAACAGGACCTGGCGGAAGGCAGGAAATATGACGATGCTTCATTTACAGCCACATGGGGCATGGACCTCCATTTCCCTAAAAAGATAAAGGGATTCGACGGTGAACCTTTCCTTTCATACTGCAAGGTCAAGAAGCACAAGCCTTACGCCGTTCCGTACCGCTGTCTTTACTCACGAAACATCGAAAACCTCTTCATGGCAGGCCGAAACATAAGTGTTACTCACGCTGCTTTAGGCTCCGTCAGAGTGATGCGTACAGGAGGAATGATGGGAGAGGTCGTCGGTATGGCAGCGTCGATATGCAAGGAACACAATGCCCTGCCTCGCGATGTCTATGAAAAGCATCTGAAAGAGCTCAAGAATCTGATGGAGAAAGGTGTCGGTGAAAGAGGCTTCTAAATAGGGAAAACACATTTGTCATATGAATCCTTGTTTTGCAATAATAGACAGAAGCTCGCTTAGCAGCATGGCTTTGAGAAGTATTCTGTGGGACATATTCGACAATGTCGAGGTCTTTACATACAATTCGATGGACAGTTTCATCAGAGACTCAAACAGACATTTCGTTCATTTCTTTGTCTCCGGAGATATTCTTTTCGCCCACATCGACGAGTTCGAAACCCTCAAGCGCCAGACCATTGTACTATCATCCGGCAACGGACAGAGATTCATTGACAACGGTTTTCATGTCATCGACACTTCCCTTCCCGAGGCAGAAGTTGTCGGACAGTTGCTCCAACTCCGGCAGGCCGGTCATTATGAACAGAGGATAAGCGAACAGGACAGCCAAGCCGGTGCATACCGGCGCCAGCTTTCTCCGCCGCCACCCGTAAGATTGCCCGTGGCAGGGCAAGGGATGCGCGACCACCGGGAGCGAATCCCACATCATCTCGACATTTATCTCAGATACTTGCTGAAAAACCGCCAGATCTCGTCGCAGGTATCCATGTCGGCCTCTGCCCAACTGTGCTTACCGCCGACGACCTCATACAGCCGGACTTCAATTTCAGGGCCGCCCTTCCAGGCTGGCTCGCCACCACAATAACGGTGAAGCACGACGGCATTGCGCCTCAACGGCAGATTTTCGGTAACCTCGTGAGTACATTTCGCCTCTACAGCCCACTTCGCAACAGCCAT
>JAQXHU010000022.1 GCA_029007435.1 Bacteroidales bacterium | reverse complement strand
TCTCAGTGCGGTAATCGCCATCCTGCTATTCGCCGTGACCAACTATATCAACCTGACTGTGGCAAATACAGGAATGAGAGCCAAGGAAATGGCAACGAGAAGGCTGCTCGGTAGCTCCACCAACGAGATAATCAGCAAACTCGTGGGCGAATCCATACTTGTTGTGCTGATATCGTTCCTCATCGGACTTGGGCTCTCTTTCATTTTCCAGGACGACATCGCATCGATGTTCAGAGGCAGGATAATGCTTGAGAATGACTTTACTCCGGGTACGGTAGGCACCTCCATCTGTTTCATCGTGCTGACCGGTCTCCTTGCGGGAATCATACCGGGACTCCAGATTTCAGCTTTCAAACCGATAGATGTAGTCAAGGGAAGTTTCCGCTACAAATCCAAGATGCTATTCAGTAGGGTGTTCATAATGATTCAGAATGTCATTACTGTCGTGATGCTCACCCTTTCATTGGTAGTTGCGCTACAAATCAACGGGCTTGTAAATGCGCCACTTGGAATCAATACCAAGGATGTGCTGTTCATTTCTCCGGATGAACCTGGAGACTCTGAGGCGATATTGTCCACGCTTCAGGGGCTGCCTTGTGTCCAGAAAATTGGCTTCAGCCGTGGCAGCTGCCTGTCTTTGGGCATGTCATCAATGAGCTTGAGGAAGGACCGGGCCGGAGCCATACATCTTATTTATCAGGCGAGCCTGGACAAGGAGGCATTGGATATTTACGGAGTGGAAATATTGGATGATTACGGCACTTCCGATGGTGCTGTTTACATCAACGAGAAGATGAAAGAGGCACTTGGCTTGTCCGATTCCGACCGTGAGATCAAGTGGCAGGACAGAGATGTCGAACAAGTGGCCGGAGTGTTCAAGAATTTCCATAAAGGGAATATCCTTGCGGATATCAGGGAGTTTGCGATTTATCTCAAGGAACCGGAAACGATGAAAAATCCTGACTTTGTCGTCAAGACGGACGGATCTGATGAGGCTGTCAGGATAATCAAGGCTGCTATAGCTGAAGTTATCACGGACAGGAAAGATATTGACTGGGTCGTGCAGAACCTGGAAGAGGAAGTGGCCTCTCAGTTCGAGGAAGAGAGAAATGTCCTTCATATTGTCCTGATGTTCACCGGCATAGCCCTGCTGATTTCAATCTTCGGCTTCATTGGAATGTCGCTCTTCTTCATCCGTCAGCGCAGAAATGAGATTGCAGTGAGGAGAATAATGGGTGGCAGTGTCCGCGAGGTTATATTGCTGATGCTCGTGAAGTTCTGCGCTCCGCTCCTGGTGTCCTGCCTCGTGGCCGTGCCTGTGGCTTATTACGTTTCGCTCAGGTGGCTGCAGGATTTCAGTTACAGGATTTCTTTAGGTGCCTGGATATTCATATTGACTTGCGCCATTTCCCTGCTGATAGCCGTGCTTTCCATCCTCTGGCAGACCATACACGCCGTCCGCCGCAACCCGGCCGAAGGTATCAAGACAGAATAAAAAATAACAAATAAATACAAAAGATTATGATTAAAGTAAATGACCTGTGCAAAGTGTTCCGCACAGAAGAAATCGAAACAACTGCATTGAACAATGTATCATTCGAAATCGCTGACGGCGAATTCGTTGCCATCATGGGCCCTTCAGGATGCGGCAAATCCACATTGCTGAACATCCTCGGCCTGCTCGACAACCCTACATCCGGAAGCTACGAGCTTCTCGGCCAGGAGGTGGCGAAACTCAGGGAGAAGGACCGCACCAAGTTCCGCAAGGGCAATATCGGCTTCGTCTTCCAGAGCTTCAACCTCATTGACGAACTCAATGTGTATGAGAATGTTGAACTGCCATTGCGCTATCTGAACATCAGCGCAGCGGAGCGAAAGGAAAGGGTTACCGCAATGTTGAAGAGAATGAATATCAGCCACCGTGCCCAGCATTTCCCGCAGCAGCTTTCCGGAGGACAGCAGCAGAGGGTGGCCATTGCACGCGCCGTGGTTTCCAATCCTAAACTGATTCTGGCCGATGAGCCTACCGGAAACCTCGATTCCAAGAACGGCAAGGAGGTTATGGAACTCCTCAGGGAACTCAATGCGGAGGGAACCACGATTGTAATGGTTACCCACTCCCAGAGGGATGCGGCTGTCGCCCAGAGGACTATCAACCTCTTCGACGGTGCCATTGTCAGTGATGTCAAGAATGAGTTGTAGAGTATAATGAAAAGTTTTCTAGCAATATTGAGAAGGTATCCGGTGGCGATGGTGATGAACTTCATCGGACTGGCATTGGGCTTCACGGCCTTCCTGGTCCTGATGGTCCAGGTCGGCTACGAGAGCAGTTTCGACAGGAACCATCCCACCTCCGGCCGGATTTACCGCGTGGACAAAATCGGGGTAGGCCGGGATGACATCTTCCGGAACATCCTTCCGCGTGGATATGCCGACGACATCATCGCCTGCTCACCCCACATCGAAGCCGGAAGCATTGCCTGCCCATTTCTCAGCAGCATTGTTTTCAATGTGGCCAGCGAGGACGGACGGCTGACAGAACCATTCGAGGGCAAGGTCAACCTTGTCTATCCTGAAATTTTCAAGGTTTTCGGCGCAGAATTCATAGAGGGCAATGCCGATGCCATCTCCGATATGCAGTCCGTCGCAATCCCTCTCTCGCTTGCCAGGAAACTATTCGGCAATGAATCCGCCATTGGCAGGATAATCACCCACAACGAGAAATACATCTTCGGGGCGGAAAGAGGACAGAACCTGGTCGTAGGTGCCGTGTACAAGGACTTTCCCGAGAACTCCCAAATATGCAACGACATCTTCCTCAATATCGGGGATCTGCAAAAAGGCTCGTACGGAGGAGCGAACTTCTGTTGCTACCTCCTCCTCGACAGCACTGACAACAAGGAACTCGTGGAGAGAACCTTCAATGAGACAACGGATTATGAAGACAGCGAATGGCTGACCGACATTGAGCTGACCCCTGTGGAGGAGATATATTTCGCCGATGCGGGCAGCGCCATCTACAAGAACGGAAGCCGGAGCCAGATGTGGATACTGGTCTGCATCTCCATTGTCGTGCTCCTGATCGGAGGCATCAACTACACCACCTTCTTCACCGCCCTCGCACCTATGCGGGTAAAGAGTGTCAATACCCGTAAAATTTTGGGCAGCAGTGTATTGTCGCTCCGTGCAGGCCTTGTTCTAGAGGCCGTTGTCTTCAGCCTTGCCGCATTGGCACTGACAATGTGCATCATTGTCCCGGCAAGTTCTGCACTGGCCGCAGAGGGGCTTGTGGATATGCCTTTCAGGTTCCCTGAGCAAGTGTCCCTGATCGTGATTTCGGCATTGACGGCATTGATCATAGGACTGGTTGCCGGATTGTTTCCGAGCATCTATGTCACCAGCCTGCCGCCAGCATTCGCATTGAAGGGAGATATGCAGTACTCGCTGTCAGGCAAGCATTTCCGCACGGTGATGATGGTCCTGCAATATGCTGTGTCATTCGTGCTCCTGGTGTTCGTGACCTCAATCTACCGGCAGAACGAGTATATGCTCAGCCGGGACAACGGTTTCGACAAGGACAATGTGGCCGTGGTGAAAATCTCCCAGAGCCACTATGCCAGGAATGCCGGCTGGCTGAGGGAGAGGCTTTCGTCAATGGACGAGTTCGAAGACGTGGCCTTTTCTTTGGAATGCATGGGCGGACAGGATGTCTATAGCACCTCCACATACAATTTCAATGGCAAGCCGATCCGGACATTCGTGTTCTACTGCAGTCCCAACTTCCTGAGAGTGATGGGAATACCTGTAGTGGAAGGCCGGGATTTCTCTGAGTCTGACAAGAGTGTCGGAAGCGTGATTGTCAACAAGGCGGCGGCCGACCAGGGCATTGAAATGTCCGAGGGCGGGGCATTGGACGGCATTGAGATAATCGGCCGGACCGGCGATGTCTGCATCAATTCCCTCAGGCAGGATGTGTCACCTGTCATCTACATCGCTCTTCCGGAGGGATATTCGTCATTGTGCTGGGCCTACATCAGGCTCGCGGACGGATTCGACAGGAGGGAATGCATCAGGAAAATCAATGAAGTCCTGATTGAGATGGATTCGACATATCTATTCGATGTCAAGCTTTATGACAATATTCTCGGCGAGCTTTACGAGCCTGAAATCAAGCAGGAGAAGGTGGTGTCATTGTTCACACTGCTTGCTGCAATACTTTCCCTTGTGGGGATATTCGGACAGGTGCTGCTCGACTTGCAATACATCAGGCGCAACATTGCCATACGGAAGGTTTACGGGGCGGACAACTGGCCTCTGGTCAGGGATTGCGTCGTGAAGTATTCTGCAAGGCTGCTCGTAGCCTTCATCATTGCGGTTCCGCTGGGCTGGCTTGCCATTGACAGATGGCATGAGAGGTTTGTCGAGAAGGTCGGCATTTCGGGAATGGAGTTCATCTCGGCCTTCCTCCTGATAGCGGTGCTTACCCTGGCCATTGTGGTCATCATGTCGTTCAGGGCTGTGCGGGCCAATCCGGTGGAGACGCTGCGGAAGGAATAAAAATATTTATAACAATGTCAATAAGAAACATAATCGGCGGAAAAAGCGGAGCGGTCTCCAAACTGCTGAATATCATAGGAATGGCAATGGCCTTCGCCGCCCTGTACATAATAATGGTCCAGGTCAGTTACGACCTGGGCTACAACAAAAAGGTCAATGACGCAGACCGGATTTACGTCGTAACAATGCCTGACTGGTACACTCCTGGAAAGTGGATGCCGTGGATGTCCAGGCCCCTGTGCGAGTCCGCCATCAGCAACGTCCCTTGCGTGGAATGCGGAGGAACCCTCACATTGGGAAACACCTCCGGGGACATTTATAGTCTCAGCGAGGACGGCAGCAGCCCTTTCAGCCTGGAAGGTGGCAGTATTTCGATGGGAGCATTGAAGGTCTTCGGGTTCGAGGCTGTGGAGGGGAGTCTGGACAATATTGCCAAGCGCTCTGAAATCATTGTCTCCGACACGAAGGCAAGGGAAATCGGCATTCACGCAGGAGATGTCCTCTACAGCCGCGGGGATGACGGCCGGACCTATCCATACACCGTCAAGGCAATATTCAGGCATTATCCTGCCAACACCGACCTCCAAAATATTGAATGCATCTTCAATATCGGGGACCAGTCCATTGACGAGTTCAGCGAGTGGAGCTATCCGTATTTCGTGAAGCTGCGCTCTGAAGAGGATAAGGAAGTCTTTGAGCAGCAGGCTTTTGATCATATTGTCAAGACCTTCCTGAATATGGCGGGAGAGGAGGGCGAGGAAGTATCGGATGAGGACCTGGAGGAGGCGAAATCGAGGATGCAGGTCAAGCTGTTTCCTGTCAAGGATATGTATTTCGAGAAGACTCTATCCAGCCCGGGCAGAAGCGGCAGCAAGACTACGACCTATACCCTGCTTGCCATCGCTATTCTGGTGATAGTCATCGCATTCATCAATTTCATCAACTTCTTCTTCGCCCTCGTTCCAGTACGCCTGAAGGCTGTCAATACCAGGAAAATCCTCGGTGCCTCCCGTATGGATTTGGTGCTTGGAATCATTGGCGAATCCGTGGTGATGATTCTCTTCGCCCTTGCACTGGCAGCCGTTCTGACAAGGCTGTTCTGCGGCAGTACGCTGGCATCATTGATTCCTTGCAGCGCATTGTTCTCCAATAATACAGGCGTTGCCATCTGGACTGTCGCAGGAGGTATTGTCCTGGCCGTCATATCCTCGCTGTATCCTGCGCTCTACATTACCTCATTCTCCCCGGCATTCGCCCTCAAGGGCAGTTTCGGGACGGTTTCGAGGGGCAAGGTTTTCCGCACCGGCCTGATTGGATTCCAGTTCACAGTGTCGATTGTGCTGATAATCTGCGCCAGTTTCATAACGATGCAGAGGCAGTATATGCTGCATTACGATATGGGCTTCGACCGCAGCCAGCTGCTTCAGGTCTATACCTCGCAGGGAATCGCCAATATGAGGAGGACGGCCTCATCCGCCCTGAAGAGCAATCCTCAGATCAAGGATGTGACCTTTGCCAATGGCGACATTGTATCCCAGAACAGGATGGGCTGGGGCCGCGATTTCAAGGGCGAGCGAATCAATTTCCAATGCTATCCAGTCCAGTGGAACTTCCTGAGCTTTATGGGGATAGATATCGTGGAGGGTCGTGATTTCACCGAAAGCGACGAGATGTGCGAGAATGGTGTGTTCATTTTCAATGAGGCTGCAAGGGACAAGTTCGGCCTGACCCTGGAGGACAAGATGCTGGGCCATCATGGTGAAACAGACATTGTCGGAATCTGCAGGAACTTCAACTACAGGGCATTGTCCGGCAGCGTGGAGCCTTTCGCTCTCTACATATTCGAAAAGGACCCGTGGAAGATGCTCAATACTCTCTATATCAGGACACAGCCGGATGCTGATATCCCTGCTGTTATTGACTGGGTCAAGACCAAGCTCAATGAACTGGACCCTTCAGTCCCGAAGGAAGAAATTGAGGTGTCATTCTTCGACAACCGTCTGGATTCGGAATACCGCACGGAACGGAGGACATCACGAATAATATTGCTGTTCACGATATTGGCCATTGTCATTTCCCTGATGGGCGTCTTTGGTCTGGTGATGTTCGAGGCTGAGTACAGGCGCAAGGAAATCGGCATCAGGAGGGTGAACGGAGCCACTGTGCCCGACATTCTCAAGATGTTCAATGTCAAGTTCATAAGCATTGTCCTCGTCTGCTTTGTCCTCGCCGCTCCCGTTGCCTGGCTGATAACCGGCGCTTACCTCAAGGGCTTCGCCTACAGGATGCCGATGCACTGGTGGGTGTTCGCTGCAGCGCTTGCCGCAGTTCTGGCTGTGACTGTTGCGGTTGTGACGCTTCGTAGCTTGTCAGCTGCCGTCTCCGATCCGGTCGTGTCGCTCAAGAGTGAGTGATTGTATTTTTATAAATATACTTTTTTACGCCTTCCTGTGCACTTGAGTGTGGGGGAAGGCGTAACTGGTCAGATGAAAATGACATAAATCAAAAATAATTGTTAACTTTGCAGCGTATAAGCATAAAAACCGGAAAGTAATTTATTATAGTAGAATGAGGTACAGAACCAGATCCATTCAAAGGCTATATGTCCTGATTACTGCATTGTCTGTCATTATTTTAAGCGCCCAGGCCTGCAGTATGCAAAGGAAACTTCAGCGCATCAGAGCCAATAACGACGCTGTCGAGCTGAACAGAATCAACGACGCCGCCCCTGTCAGCCATCTCCCTGACAGTCTTCAGTCAAATACAAGACGATCCCTGAGAATTGAAAATACTCAAGAACCCGTTGGCGGGGACAGTCTTGACTCTTATGCATTGATGCACACAGTCCTGGATCCAGAAACCGGCGAAATGATTCCTACAGAGGAACTCAACGCCGCGGTTGTGATTAGCAGGCGCTATCAGGTGGCCGAGCGCAATGGCAAGGTTGACCTTCCGTTCGACATTTTGGTTCCGAAAGAAGTGATGGCATCCAAATGGCAGATCCGCATTGTGCCTGACCTCACACTTGAGGGAGACGGATTCAGGGACACGGCTGCTATCAGCCCTGTCTATGTGACAGGAGCTGAATACCGTGAGAAACAGCTCAAAGGCTATGAAAGATATGAGCGTTTCCTTTCGACTATTGTCTCGGACAGTACTGTCTTTGTGAACCGTTTCCTTCTCGACCGCTTCATCGAGAGAAACATACCGCAGCTTTATGCTCTCAAGAATGATTCGACCATAGTTTCTTACGAAGAATTCATCTCGCGATACGATGTCACTGCCCAGGAAGCGGTCGATCATTATACCCGCGAGTCCGGCGTTTCCAGAAATGAAAGGAGAATCGCATCGAAAGGCAGGATGTTCGACCGGTATGTGAAAGCTCCGATTGATTCTGCCGGAGTACGGCTTGACACAGTTCTTTTGGACAGGAACGGGGATTACATATATCGCTATGTGCATACGATAAATACCCGCAAAGGACTTAAATACGCATATATAGCGTTGAACTCGTCCATATATGACCAGGACAGGGTTCTCTATATGATGCCAAGGACTGATTCAATAGAATATCCTATCAGTTCGCTTTCTCATTTTGTGAAGGACATCACGAGGTACAAGATGAAGACAATCTGGCGTCATCAGGAGGCCAATTCAGTCTGCCATATCGGATTCGCCCAGGGCAAGGACAGGATTGACGCAGGTCTCGGCGACAATGCGGCGGAACTTGCAAAGATTTCCCGCCGTCTTGCTGAACTGATGCAGGACAAGGAGTTCGATCTGGACTCTATCATTGTAAATGCTTCTTGCTCGCCTGAAGGAAGGCTCGCCCTCAACGAAAGGCTCGCTCGTGGAAGAAGCCGCAGCGTGACCTCATATTTTGAAAGCTATATGAATCATTATCAGGATTCTGTGGCAACCGAGCGGGGATTTGAAGTAGATGAGGAAGGCAATGTCATCAAGGCTGAAAGGCCAGAGCCGATACGTTTCATTTCTACATACACTCCGGAGAACTGGGCCCTTCTTGACGAACTCGTAAGAACTGACAACGGCCTTACAGACAGCGACAGGGAGTCGTATCGCAGAATTGCATCTGACAATGCCGGACGCCAGGACAGACGGGAGTTTGTCCTGCAGAAAGAACCGTATTACGACTATTTGAAAAACAATATTTATCCGAAGCTCCGCACGGTGACTTTCAATTTCAATATGCACCGGAAGGGGATGGTGGAGGAATTTGTCCAGACAGAGGAAGTCGATACTCTCTATGCCCGTGGCGTCCAGATGCTGAGGGACAGGGATTTCGACGGCGCCCTGGAGATTCTTCAGGATTATGACGACTACAATGCGGCTGTGGCATTCCTCGCCAAAGACAGAAACCTTTCTGCATTGCAATGTCTTGAGAAAGAGGAGAATACAGCGGATGTATGCTATCTTAAGGCCATTCTTTATTCCCGTTTTTCGCAGGATATGGAAGCTGTCGAGTGGTACAGAAAAGCCTGTGAGCAGGACCGCTCCTATGTTTTCAGGGGCAATCTTGACCCTGAGATCAGCGTTCTGATCCGCAAATATGGACTTAACAAAGAACAGGGAGGTGATACTTTATGAGAAGGACAATCATATTAGCCCTTGCGACTTGCCTGACGGCATTTACCGCAGGCGCCCAGAAATACGGATACACTGACAGATTCAAGGAAAACTGGTTCATCTCCGGAGCTGTCGGTGTCAATGCGCTCAACCAGGATGTGGGCCGCTTCGATTCTCCTGCCGGACTTGGCCTGGATTTCACGTTGGGCAAATGGTTTTCGCCTATGTTCGGCGCAAGGGGAGGATGGCAGGGACTTGACATATCGACCTCATCGGCTGATATGCGCTACCACTATTTGCACGGAGACATCCTCTGGGATATATTCGGGACAATGTACGGAGCTGACAGGGCTGGGGTATGGACTCTCGCCCCTTATGCAAATATGGGACTGGTGCTCAATACGTTGTCCGGTGACTTGTATTCGAAGGGATTCGGCGCCGGAGTCGGCCTTCTGAACTCTTTCAGGCTTACGGACAGGCTGAGCGCATATCTGGATATCCGTACAACTATGATGAACGAGAGGGCGGTAGGTTCTCCGAACGGACACATCCTGATGGTGTCTGGTCTTGCTGGACTTCAGTACAGGATAGGAAAATTCGGCTGGGGAACGGAGAACGGAACAGTCCGTGAAGGGTCCCTTCTGAACGGCCGTTTCTTTGATGACTGGTTCATCACTATTGCAGGCGGCGCTGATGCCGTGACGAATGTCAGAAAGTGGACCGGCACGTTTGCCCCGGCTGCGGAATTCACTGTGGGCAAATGGTTCAACACTTATGCCGGAGCCCGTATAGGCGTCCAGGGCATCAATATGCACCAGCCTTCAGGAGACGGAAAATACAGTTTCGCATATGTTCATACTGACGCAATGTGGAACTTCACAAATACTGTATTGAGACGAAAGTACGGCCACATCTGGAATTTCGTCCCTTATGCACATTTCGGAGTTTTCAATTCGTTTGAAAGATATGGCGGCAAATTCAAGACTGAATTCGCTTCCGGAGCCGGACTCTACAATGCATTCACAGTCAGCAGAGATATTGATGTCTTTGCGGATTTGAGGGCCACCGCTGTGAACGGAAGGGCTGCCGGGAGACCAGCCGGAGTGCTTGTCCAAACTTCGGTAATGGCCGGCCTCGCATACAATATAGGCGGAAGAAACGGCTGGCTGCCGAGGGAGTCAAGACGGCCGGTGGCAGGGGAGTCCGATGGCCGGACCAAGAGGTCAAGAGAATACAGTGTTCCTTCCGGGCCTCTCCAGTACAACGGCTTTTCCGGCAACTGGATCATATATGCGGCCGGTGGAATAAGCGGAGCCTCTATGTCGGTCCGCAATCTGGATGATTTGAATATCAAGCCTGCTTTCGATGTCGGGGTGGCCAAAATGTTCTCCCCGGCATTCGGGGCAAGGCTGGGACTCCAGTCCAACCGCATAGAGGCTCGCGGCGACAAGTATTCCTGGAATTTCATCCACGGTGACATACTATGGGACATAAAGGGAACTGTGGCTGGATATGAACCGGATAGAATCTGGAGCATAGCACCTTACGCAACAATGGGAGCTTCTCTGCTTGACAGTCCTGATATCAGGCTCAGGCCCCGTTTCGCTGCCGGCGCAGGTCTTCTCAACAGCTGGAAACTTACGGACAGGCTTGGCGCTTTCCTCGACCTGAGGGCGGTTCTGCTTTCCGAAAGACAGTTCGGGGCGCGTTCGGGCTATGCCGCCGAAGGCTCTGCAATGGCCGGACTGTATGTTGAGCTGGGCAGAAACTGGTGGAGCAACAATGGAACAGGCATCAATCTCAATCTGTTCGGCGAGAACTGGTTTGTACAGATGACAGGCGGATTCGGCCTGATGCTGGACACCTGGGACTCATTCAACGGACGACCTGCCCCGGCAATGGAATTCGCTGTAGGAAAATGGTTCTCACCTGACTGGGGTGGAAGACTCGGTTTTATGTTCGAGAATACCGCCAAGTCCGGTGGATACGAGTATGACAATGCTTATGTGCATGCTGACCTGCTGTGGAATTTCTCCAACACTGTGGCCGGCTACCGTAATGACAGAGTATATACAGCATCTCCGTATATGCATCTTGGTGTGATGAATACCTGGAATCATTTTTCCGGGTCAAGAGGGCGTGACTATTCGGCCGGAGTAGGTCTCCTGAATGATTTCAAAGTGGATGACAAGATGAGTTTCGTCCTTGATTTGAGAGGAAGGGCGATGCCTGGCAGGCTTACTGGAAAGGATGGAGGAAAGGCACTTGGAGGAGATGTCCTGTTCGGACTTTCATACAATTTGGGTAAAGGCGGATGGAGACCTGTACGGGACATTGAAGGAGTCCGCGGACCTCTTGCGATATCCACAAATCTTGTCACCTGGGCTGATCTGGCGACTGTCAATCTCGGTCTTGAATATGCAGTCGGAAGGCATTGGTCTGCCGATATCGCTTTCTCTTTCAATGACTGGACATTCAAGAACGGAACGTTGAAAGACAGGAGGCGCGGCTATTCGTTCGGTGCAAGATACTGGCCTTGGTACACTTACAGCGGCGTATGGCTCAGGGGCTTCCTCGCCGGGGAAGATTGCGATGCCGACGGCCTTCCATACAAGTTCCTGAACGGAACGTCTGACAAGTTCGGCGCCGGATTCTCCGCCGGTTATTCGCTTATGCTTGCAAAGCACTTCAATCTTGACTTCGGTGTCGGATTCTGGGGCGGAGTGAAGAGAGTTTACGGTGCTCCGATGGAGGGCTTCATCGCTCCGGCGGATGTCCGTATATCGCTGATGTTCGTATTGTAAAGTGCGTGATATCTGTCTGTCAGAATCTTGCTCAACAGATACAAAACAGGGGACGACTGAAATGCCGTCCCCTGTTTAATTGTATGAACTGCTCTTACATAAGGAATACAGGAAGCAGTCCGCCTACCAGTCCGAGAATTGCATAGAACTCAGGAAGAGCGGCGTAGATGAGGGTATATGTCATCACGTCGTGTCCCTGGGACATTCCCACGATACCGTTGGCGCAGACCTGACCCTGACGGATGCCTGAGAAGAGGCAGACGAGACCTACACCGAGGCCAACACCGAAGCAGAGCACTGAATTGTCCATAAGCCACTGGTTGCCCTGGAGCAGCCAGATGAGGAATGCCACGAATCCGTAGAGACCCTGTGTTGCAGGAAGTGCGGAGAGAATCATATAGCTTGATGATTTCTCAAAATCCTTCTTCATTGCACCTTCTGCAGCATTGGCTGCTATGGTGGTTCCGTAGCAGGAGCCGATTCCTGCAAGGCCGAGCATCAAGCCCCAGCCGAGATAACCTAAAATTGCACTCATAGTTTTATAACTTTTAGTTTTTTAATTAATAATCAATATGTTAAATAATTATTTCCCAACTTCTGCCTTCAGCGGCTTGTAAGCCTTTCCGCGTCCCTCGTATCCGGAATTCTTGAAGAACTCCACGAATGTAAGACGGAGAGGATGCACGAAAGCCCCGAGACAAGCCATAGCTAGATTCAGCACGTGTCCGAAAATCACTATCAGCAGGAAGAACGGCCAGTTGAGCAGTCCTCCGTCCCCGAGTACGAGTCCTCCGAGAATGTTGAATGCGTTGCCCAGCATTCCTCCGGCGAGACCGAGGGCGTAGAGCCTGATGTAGCTGAGGATGTCACCGAGCAGTCCGGTAGCCATATTGTAGGTGTCCCAGAGGCCTGAGCCGATGTTCATCAGAGGGTTTCTTCCAGGGGTGTTGAACACATAGATGGCAAGTCCGGATACGATTCCGAGCACTATCACGATTACCTTCATTATTGCGGTGTCCATCACCTCGAGGAATCCGAGTCCTGCGAGGATGATGCCTCCTACAATCAGGAGAACCCAACCCCAGGTGCTGATGTTTGCCTTCAGCCCGAAGCGCCGTGTATATCCTATCGCTTTGATTACCATTGCAAGACATACGTGGAAGACACCAATTCCGACCGCAAGCACCATCTGCGCAGGAAATCCTGCGATGTTTCCGGTGATCATCACACTCTTCAGCCAGTCCGGAACCCAGGCAGCGTCAGGAAGGCTGATTCCGAAGAACGTGCCGAGGAAGATTCCTACAACGAATGTTGCAACACCCAGGGTGGTGATCAAAGGACCGAGCCCCTTGAACATATCAACCTGTATCCATTTGCGGCTCAATGCTGTACCGAACAGTGTAAGAATGATGCCGTACCCTGCGTCGCCCATACAGAGGGCGAAGAAGAGCAAGAAGAACGGACCAAGTATCGGTGTGAGGTCGAA
>JAQXHU010000021.1 GCA_029007435.1 Bacteroidales bacterium | reverse complement strand
TTTAAGCCCTTTCACTGGAAAATCCACCTCCGGATCAGTAGGCATAAGGCTCTCCGCCGACACTCCCATAGCCTTCCCCGCAGCCTTCACGCTCTCCTCGCCTCCGAGGAATGTAGCTCCCGCTGTAATTACACCGAGGCTCCGCAAAAAATCCTTTCTATTCATAATCAATTGTGTTTTAGAAGTTTATATTCATAGCTGCGTTTATTTCAGCAGCGGCATGTCTCCGGAGAAATCCCAGACGGATTCCGGCCAGTCAAGCATCTTCGCAACAGATGTAAGAGTTGCGTCCTTGTCCGCCGCCTTGCCGTGATAAGCGACTTTGTAGGTCGCAGGATTTGTCCCTTCAAGAGGCGTTCCCGGAGACACGTCCGGATGGTCAACAAGAGTGACTCCTCCGTAATCAACGAGCTCCATATCAGCCCTCCTGTAATTTGAGCGCAATGTGTTCAGAGCGCAGCAGGCTCCTATAATGGCGCCGGAGCTCCAGCTTGTCGGGTTGTTTCCGTTCTGGACAGTCTTGTTCCAGGCGATACAGTATTCCATTGTGAAATCAATGGACTGAGTTATAGCGTCGTTTCCTGAGGACCCGGTCTTGGCCATTGCAAGAAGTCCGCCGCAAGTAACCTGGGTTCCTGTAAGAATCACATCTCCCGATGCGTAGCATCTCCTGATAACGTCACCTGTGGACTTTTCCACAACACCGACAAGGCCGCCGTACATTCTGGCCGAGCCCTGTGACTTGAGATTTCCAGTGGCATAGCAGTCCTCGACTAGCGAATAGCCTATCCCGGACGCTCCCTTGGTGTTCACATTGCCGATAAGGCCGCCCACGTGGTTTTTATCTATAGAAGTGACATCGCCGGTGGCGTAACATTTCTGAATGGTGAGTTTTCCGGTCTCACTTCCGCCGAGGAGACCGCCGTCATAATTACCGGTCGAAGTGACATTGCCGGTTGCATAAGAATGCACAATCGTCGCGCCTGAAGCCTGGCCGACAAGGCCGCCGCAGAAGTTCCCTCCCTTGACATTTCCGGTGGCGTGGCAGTCAGTGATGACCGTGGACGGAGTCGCATATCCGAGAAGGCCGCCGGAATTGGTGCCCAAAGCAGTGATTGTCACATCAGCGGAGCAGTTCGTCAGGCTGCATCCCTCGACCTGCGCATATCCGAGGAGGCCGGCAGTAGAATGGTGGCCAATGATTGAACCGGATGTGTGGCAGTTCGTAAATGTTGACGGAGCGAGAGAAGCAGTTCCAACGATTCCTGCCACCTGGCTCACTACTGAGTTATTGTTGTCGGCGTCAGATACAACTATTTCGACATCAATGTTTTTAAATGTTGAATTGTAAGCCGTGCCGGCAATGCCGCCGAGCATATTGCCTTTTCCGTTGGAGCCTGTGGAATTCACCTTGAGGCCGGTGACTTTGACGTCCGAAATTTCGGAGGCCTTATCCGTATTTTCAGCATCACCTATGACGGCCGCCAGAAGTCCGGCTGAAGTCGTGCCTGTAGTGAGAACCGGATTCTCGAAAGTGACATTCCTGACAGAGCCCGTGAACATTCCGAACACGCTCGGATAGGTGTCTGCTGAGCAGTTGAAGCCCTTGATAGTCTTGCCGTTGCCGTCGAAATGAATCTCGGTGGATGTAACTGAATTGACTGGAACCCAGTCCTCGTAATCCGACATATCTATATCCTCTTCCAGTCTGAAATATGTAGGCTGGCCGGCTTTCTGGCCTTTTGACATACAGAGGAAATCCGTCTGTGTATAAATGAGATACGGGTCATCAGCAGTACCTGTTCCGAATTCGAATCCAGTCTCTGGAAGCACCTTTCTGCGGAAGAGCACATAAACCGTACGGTCCTCTTCGGTCATTTCGAACTCGTGCTCGGAGTCGCTCTTTATCTCGGAAATGGTGAGCGGAAGGAGATATGCGTTTCCGTCCTCCTTCAGGCCCGAACTCTTGAGAGTCAGCTCAGAAGTGGAGGAAACGGTATTGTAACGGGGCAGGTAGAACCTGTCAGTCGTGAGTTCATAAGCCTCTGCAGGAACAGCCTCGTAAGAAGTACCGTTGGCCTCGTTGTAAGGCTCCACGAGAGACGGGTCAGCCTTGATGACAATTGTGAGAAGTTCGTCCGCAACAGCCCTTGCCTGGATCTGAAGCGTGAACGTCTTCTTTTTCGGAGCCATAAGAGCCACCTCTCCCTCCAGGTCCTGGATGACAAGAGACACACTGGCCGGAGTATCTATCGGAGTGACTTTCTGATATGGATACTCTTTGTTGCAGGACACGGACAGAAGAGCCGCAAGGCCTGCACAGAACAATATTTTTGAATAAGTGTTCATCTCATTGAAATTTGATGTTTTCTATTTCACCTTCGGGCGTCAAAATACCACATCCACATAAACCGGAAGATGGTCCGAAGCTTTCGTTGCATCCCCGTTGTGGAACCTGGTCATAGTATGGGTTCCCGTCACCGTCACAGGGGCGGCGTCTATATAACGGAAAATGAAGTCAATGCAACTCGTAGGCGCACTTGACGGGATGGTATTCTCCGTGGAAGACAGCATCTGCCATTTGGCGAGGATGGCGTTGATTGCGGCTGAACCCGGTTTTGAATTCATATCCCCGCAGAAGAACACCGGCTTGGTGCTTCCCTTGCAGGTCTGGCCCCAGGCATTCACCACCTCGATCTGTCCGAGTACGGACGACTCTGAAGTATGGTCAAGATGCGCGGCACCGAGAATGAAATCAGGCGTCTCCACTACAGCGATTGAGCGGGGTTCGGATCCTGTGCCTTTTGGAAGCGCAACCGTATAGGAATCAATAACATCGGTACCTTTCGGAAGCACCAAGCCGTTGCCATAGGCACCTTCCCTGTACGGCATCGCGCGGCCGAATGTCCACTTCCAGCCTCCCAAAGCCGCAGCCAGTGCCTTCACCTGGTTGACATTGTGCCTGGTGTTGCAGCTGTCGAGCTCGTTAAGTCCGACAACGTCAGCCTCGGCCTCAAGAATCATAGCGGCAACCATTTCCGTGCTGTTGGTCATAAACTTCGAGAATGATCCGACGTTGTATGACATTATCCGGATGCTTCCCTCGGCTTTGGGATAAAACACAGTGCCGTCGTCTTCCCCGTCCTCTTTATCTCCGGGCTTGTTCCACTCCCAAGGGTCATCACCGTTGTCTCCATTGCCGTCCGAGCTGCAGGCGGCAAAGGCTATCAGAAGCGATGACAATATGATATATACTTTTTTCATATCCTGATTGTTTAGAATGTCAGACCGTCTTCCCATCCCGGGTTCTGGGTGAGGACTCCATTTGTGAGAGACCTGTCGTTGATTGGAATAGGATAGAGATAATCCCTGTCCTCCCTCCATTTTCCAGGAGTATTCTTGTTGGTGAGCACGTAGCCGTGGTCTCCCTCAGTGAAGAACACCTTCTCGTTTATCTTGCACGGAACGACTCCTGAAGGAATCTGCGGCGCGGTTCCCTCATAGAAGCATACATCAGGTGTGCCGTTGCCGTCAAGGTCATAAGTTCCCGGCTGCGGAATATAAATTCCGAGATACGGATGAGTGAACGCCTGTCCGTTCTTCCATCTCATCAGGTCATAGTAACGGAAGTTCTCATCGAAGAATTCGACTGCGCGCTCCCTTCTAATCTCAAGAATGACTCCCGCATTCTTTCCGGTGACATTGGGATATCCGGTTTCCGCTGCCAACAGATACGGATCAGGATTCGCGTTGGCTGCTTCCATATCGATATTCGGCATCCCCACCCTGTCCCTCAAAGGCTTGATGGACTTCTCGAGATCCTGCTGGGTCAGATTGCCAATCTCAGCTTTCGCCTCTGCATAATTGAGATAGACCTCAGCTGTGCGGAAGAGAGGAAGTTCATTGTAAGACGCACCGTAAAGGTCGGCCTCGGCATCGATTCCAAGCATATACTTTGTTGGCTGATAGCCTGTTATGGTATTATTGAAATTCGGAGCCTCCACTTTGTCGGAGCCTAAGCGCTTATAATTGGCCGTGCGGATAGACTGCGCCATACGAGGGTCCCGGTTCTTTATTTCCTCGGAGAAGAGCATTGTCTTCCATCCCTCTTTGTCAGTAAAGCGTGTTCCGTCCTTCATAAGGTACATACAGGCCATCTTCCTGGTCATACTCGGGTTGCCGTAGTTGCCAAGGGTGTGGTAAGTTCCGTTGTGCTGCACAGCAAGTGAACGGTCATAATCTCTTGCGAGGATTATTTCCGTGCCGATGGCATCCACGCTGTTGAAAAGCTGCGCATAGCTGTTGTCAATTCCGCCGCCGGTATATATAGTGTAGCCGCTGGTGAGGATGAACTCCTCGGCAGCTTTCACAGCCTCATTCAGGAAGAAGTCAGCATCGTGCTCCAATCCGGAGATATTGTGATATTTGCGGAATGTGCCCTCGAACAGGCAGGCTCTCGACTTGAGCGCAAGCGCCGTCCACTTGGTGACTCTGTAAAGCTTGTGTGCCGAAGGCAGGTATTCTGCGGCATAATCCAGGTCCTCAATGACTTTGGTCATCACAAGGTCACGGGAATCCCTCGGTTTGTAGAGTTCCGCATCAGCGGAGCCGAGCTGCCTGTCATACCACGGGACATCTCCGAAACGCTTCACCTTCTCGAAATAGAAGTATGCCCTGAAGAATCTCGCAAGGGCGACATACTCGTTCCTCACCTCGATATCCGGGCAATTCACAGAGTATTCTATCAGAGTATTGTAATCCCTGAGCGCCGTGAATGTCCAGCCGCCTCCGGATGCCGGAATAGTCCGGCCGTCCCTCATCTCTGCGAGAAGACCGTCCTTGATCAGGAGATCAGACTCCTCCTCGTAAACGGAGCTGCCCGGGAGGTCGCTGTAGAAATTGTTCGAGAACGCCTCAAGCTCCGCCTCTGTGGAGAAAAAAGTATCAGGTGAGAGCTGGGAGAGAGGCATCTTGTTCAAATCGCAGGCAGTCACTGTCAATGCTGCCGCCATTATTGATATAATTGTCTTTTTCATATTATGTCCCTCCTTGTTTAGAATGTAAGGTCAACACCGAACATAAACGATTTCTGCCAAGGGTAGATTCGCATCTGTGAGTTGGTCTGGGCCATCTCAGGATCGATGTAGTCACTCTTGATGCCGGACCAATATGCGAGATTCTCTCCTGTGAAATAGAGCCTCAGAGACTCGATGCCGGCCTTTTTAGTCCATCGCTGCGGAAGGGTATAACCCACAGTGAGATTCTTGAGACGGCAGTATGCGATATTCTGGAGATAACGGTCATTGTTGACTGTGAGTTCCCTGTTGGAACCGAGCGCAGCATAACCGCGAGGCCTCGGATAGTAAGCGTCCTTGTTGTCTTCGCTCCAAATCATCTTGTGGAAATCTTTCGGCATAAGGGTGGCGTACGGACGGGCATAAGGTCCCCAGAACAGCAGAGTGTTGGTCTGCGGATACCAGTCCATCCTGCCGATTCCCTGGAAGAAAATGGAGAAATCGAAGCCGAGCCACTGGAAACCCAGGTTTGCTCCGTAATTGAAGCGCGGTTCTGTATTTCCAATCACCTCACGGTCACCAGGGTTGTCCACGGTGTTCTGTCCGAGCGTAATCTTGTTGTCGCCGTCCAGGTCCTTGAACTTCACGTCACCTCCGTGGAGGCCTCTCTGGTCACCGGCTGCGGAGTTGATGGCCTGGTTGATCATCGACTGGTCCACAGGCCAGGCGGCAGCCTCTTCGTCCGAGTCGAACAGCCCGTCTGTCCTGTAGCCCCATATCTCACCCCAGCGTTTGCCCTCATAGTGGCTGAGCGCGAATGACTTTCCAGGATTGTCATACTTTGTGACATCGGTCACATAATCGCTGAAGATAGCTGTGACGCTGTATGAGAAAGGATGCCCAGCGAGTTGGAAGAGGTCTTTCCAGGCCACAGAGAGCTCATATCCTTTCGTACGGAGATCTGCGGCGTTCATCTTAGGAGGAGTGGCGCCATAGGTTGCCGGGAGGGCCACACCTGCCGTGAGCATATCCTTGGTGTCCCTGATATAGGCCTCAGCAGTGAGAGAAAGCCTGTTGCCAAGCCAGGAGGCATCGATGCCAAGGTTGTGCTGCTGCACTTTCTCCCACGTCAGGTCAGATGCAACCGGGGCACCGATTGTGGCGACAGTAGGTTTCGAGCCTGTTCCGAACAGATATGACGATGTGCCGATGGAAATCTTGCGGATATAGTCATAATATCCTACCTGCTGGTTGCCGAGACTTCCGTATGAATATCTGACTTTCAGATTGTTGAATTTGTCCTTGATTTTCGAGAAGAACTTTTCCTCGGAGATTCTCCATCCTGCTGACGCCGAAGGGAAGAAACCCCAGCGGTCATCCTGTGAGAATCTTGACGAACCGTCATAACGTCCGCTGAACTCTACAAGATATTTACCGGCATAGTCATAGTTCACCCTTGCGAAGAATCCTGCGAGAGCGTATTCATTCTGTCCGCCCTCGACTTCCATCCTCTTGTTTCCGTCCTCTCCAGAGCCTATAAGGTCAAGGTCGTTGAGATTCTCGGACATCAGATAGAATCCTCTTGCGGTAATGTCTTTGTAACGCTTTGTCTCCCAGTTGTATCCTGCCATAACTTTGAGATTGTGGTTCTGCTTGAAAGAGTGCTCGTAGGTGGCGAAGATATTGGTGGCGAAATAATGCTGGGTCTCAATTATCTCCTGGAGTTTGTCTATACTGTTGCCGCTGCTCAGGGTGATTATCTCGCCCGGATAGCGGGAATAGCTGGTATTGGTCGAACGGTTGAAATTTCTGTACTGATTCAGTCCGTAGGTAAAATTGCCCTTGATTTCCAAGCCCTTGACCGGTTTCACAGTGAGCTCGGTAGTGGTGAGGAGATTGTCATTGGTGTCCCCGTTCTTGTAATTAGGGTTGTCGAGCACAGTGAGCATTCCGTCCATCACGTAGTTGTTGTTCGCAAATGAAGTGTAGCCGATGCTGGAGCCGTCCGGGTTGTGGGCCGGATAGCTGGCAAGAGCGTGGACTGTCATAAGGCTGAATGCCGTATTGACGCCGCTTCGTCCCGGATATTCATAATCAGACGAATAGTAGCTTGTATTGTTTGACAGGCTTACCCACTTGTTGATGTCGAATGAGATTTTCGAACGGAAATTGTATTTGTTCAGTTTGTCGGTATTCCTTCTGAACACGCCTTCCTCATAGTTGTAACCACCTGAGATAAAATACTTTATATGTTTAGTTCCACCTGTCAGGGACACATTGTGCTGAGTGATTATGTGATTGTCCTGGAACAGTTCGTGATACCAGTCAGTGTTGGCATAATACACATAGGTGTCACGGCCTTCGCGCTGGTCGATCATCACCCAAGGGCGGTCAGGATGCTCGGTCTTGTCATTGCGCCTTGCCCAGAGCTCCTGCATATCTTTCTCCGTGTAGAAAGTATAGTTCTTTCCGTTGGCCGCATTGTAGAACAGGTCGTTCAGATATACTGAATAATATCCCCTGGTCTCGAATTCTGTGGAGGTGGTAGGCTGCTGCCAGCCGATACGGCCGCTGTAGCGGACAGTAGGGAGTCCGTCTCCCTCGGTTCCGTTCTTGGTGGTGATGAGAATCACGCCGAAAGAAGCACGGGCGCCGTAGATTGCAGCTGCTGAAGCGTCCTTGATGACGGATATCGACTCGACATCATTAGGATTGACCCTGGTCATATCTCCCTCGGCTCCATCTATGAGAATCAATGGATTACCGCCATTGATAGAGTTGACTCCACGGATGTTGACACTTGCTGCGTTGCCAGGACGTCCGGAAGAAGTGGTGACATTGAGTCCCGGAACGCTTCCCTGAAGCATATGGGTCAATGTGGTGGCACTCCTGCTCTCAAGATTCTTGGAGGACACCGTGGCGATGGCACCGGTCAGGTTCACTTTCTTCTGTGTACCGTAGCCCACAACGACTGTCTCCTGGAGGGCAACAGCATCCTCGGAAAGGTATATCTTGTAATTGTCCTGTGACGGGGAAACCTGCAGGCGCCTGTCGAGGAAACCTATGAAGGAAGCTGTAAGCTGAAGGCCTTCACGAGGGCCTCCCGGAATTTCCAGGACGAATTTACCGTCCATTCCGGAGATGGTGCCATATTGTTTGTCACCGTCAAGAACAACTATGGAAGCTCCAGGAAGAGGTTCACCGTTGTTTTCATAGACGTAGCCGGATATTGACCACGGAGCGTTACGGCCGGCTTTATTGCCTGCAGTCTTTTTCACAAGCATAATTTTGCTCTTGTCAATACGGCATTCAAAGCCAGGCAGAATTGCGGAGATGATTTCAGTCACCGGAGCATTGTCAACATTGACGGTGACCATTTTCATAGCATCGAAATCCGATGTGTTCCAGAAGAATGAACAATCTGTGGATTTCTCGATCAGAGCGAGGATTTCCTTGATCGGGGCGTTTTCCTTGTGCACAGTCGCCTTTGGCACTTGTGCGAACGCAGGGATGGCTCCGAAAAGGAAGGCTGACAGCAGCATTGCCGCCAGAACAGTCTTTTTCTGTCTCATTTTCGCGGTTATTAGTATTACTTATTACTTTCAGGAATCTTCAACTGTCCTCCCGACGAAGCCGGATGACTCGTCCGATTCCTCAAAACAGCTCAATGAGATCCGAGTCAAGCATTCTGTAATGAACCCCGGAAATGACTTCAATGGCCTGCAATATCTCCTCCAACGGTTCGAACCTCACAGTGAAAGAAAGCGTGATGGAATCCATCAACTCCCTGTTGTGCAAAGCAATACGGACGTTGTACCAGTGCTCGAGACTTTTGGCGATATCGGAAAGAGGGATACTGTCGAACTTCATCTGGCTGCCGGTCCAGGCAGTGTAGATGGAAGTCCTGACCTTTTTCACTTTCCAATAGCCGCAGGCCTCGGTCAGAAGTTCGCCAGGTCGGAGCACGGTGGCCGGGACATCTGGTCCGGTCACTTTGACACTGCCTTCCGCAAGACATACGGAATTTGGTTTCCCGCTGTAGGATGTGACGGTGAACTTGGTGCCGAGAACGGTTACATCCAGTTTGTCAGTGTTGACAACGAAAGGATGTTTCTCATCTCTGGACACTTCGAAATACGCCTCTCCTTCGAGCCTGACTTTTCTGGTCCGTCCGAAGAACCTGTTTGAAAGATACAGCCGGCTGTCATTGTTGAGCCAGACTTTCGAGCTGTCAGGGAGAACGAAGTAACCTTTGGAATGACTCGCGGAAGCGAGAATCCGGTCCGGCATTGAATATGTTCCTGCAATGTACCCGCAAAGCACCGCTACGCAGATCGATGCGGCCAATGATACCGCGACAATCATTCTGCGCACAACCTTTTTCTTGTTTCCGGCACTTCCAGTTCCTTCAATCTCCGAGATCAGCTCGAAAGGATTCTCAGTCAGGCCGTTCTCCACAGGAAGGTTTCCGCAGTCGTCCCAGACTTCCATAAGGGCATCTGAACCGTCTCCGGAGAGTGCTTCTCTTGACAGCCACCGCCTGAAAACGGAGACCGTCTCCGGAGAGTGCTCTCCCCGGGAGAATTTTCCGATGATTCTTCTTTTCGCTGTGCTCTTCATCAATCAGCTGTTTACTATAAGATAAACTGAAAGGCCACGGTACGTAGGGCTTAGTATAAATTATTCAAAACTTTCTTCAATTTCTTTGCGAATATCCTGCAGGGCGTTGGTTATATGTTTCTCCACTGTCCTGATGCTGAGCCCGAGGGAATCCGCTATCTCCTGATTGGGCAGGCCGTCCATCCTGCTCATCCTGAATATCTTGGCCCGCTGTTCCGGCATCCTGTCAACCGCCATTGCCACCACGAGCAGAATATCCTCAAAGTCAGTTTCCTCATCCGTGTGCGGCCTGAACTCCTCTGAAACCACGGACAGATAATCCAGATATCTCCGGTTCACCTGAGCGCGGCCGCAGTGAAGCAGCACCTCATTTCTCACCATCCGGAAAAGGTATGACGAAAACGAGGAGACACCGGAAACACGGTCACGCTGATTCCAGATTCTTGCGAAAATGTCGTGAGTAATATCCTTCGCAGCGTCAGCATCCTTGAGCAGCATCAATGCAAAATTCACGCACTGGCCGGCATATTTTCTGTACAATGCGGCAAATGCGTCTTTGTCTCCCTTACCCAAGCGCTCAAGGTGTCGTCTGTCGTCAGTCAAGTCTGGCATCTGAACAATATTATCCGGTCCGTTCCGGCAGTCAGTTTAATAATCAGGAAACAAATATAATAACCCATCTTCAAATATCAAACTCCGGGACAGGGGATGGTTCATAGGAAAAAGAAAGCGACCCGGAGAATTCCGAATCGCTTCCTGTAGATTTGTACCACCAACTTTATGCGAGATTCTCATCTGGCTGCACGCTGCGATACATAACTAAACACTACTAACTAACCATTATAATAACCAACCAATAATATTATTCACTTGACTCATCTAATTGCATTAATCGTGCCAAACTTGAATCCAGCAGAAATACAACAGCGAAATCGCGCGCTTCCTACTATTGGTGTTCTAAAAGTAGGCATATTTATTCAATATTCAATACTTTTTCAGTAAAAAAGGACATAAAATTTACCAAACGGCAAATTTCCTCGACCTATTTATGTAGGCCTTTCTTGCGAAGATAGTTGATAAGCATCTCAGGACGGTCAGTCTGAATCATAGTCACGCCTAAATCAATATACTTATCGTAAACCTCTGCTGGTGAGGCACTCTGGAACGCGGCATCGTCATCGTTGCCCACTCCGCCGCAGAGAGACGGCCAGAGAGTGTTGACCCAGACTTTGGAGCCGCCCTCCTTGACTTTTGCAATACATTCAGTCACATCGTCATCCCATTTCTGGAAACATATCTCAAATGCGAGCGGCATTTCCCCGGATTCCATATACTGCGAGAACAGGGCCTTGCCGGCAGGTTTCTGGATATCCACGATAGGCATATACATCATATTGTTCTGATGCTCGGCCATTTTTGCAGCCACCTCAGCGAGAGG
>JAQXHU010000020.1 GCA_029007435.1 Bacteroidales bacterium | reverse complement strand
TGCTGCCCTCGTTTCAAACGGGACTGCAAATGTAAGGACTTTTTTCTTCCCCTCCAAACTTTTACGCAACTTTTTTTCGCACTTTTTTCGGGACGAATCCGGGGTTTATCATTTTAAGTTGCACAGGATGCGGGAGTTATGGGATATGAATTATTTTTGGATTTCTCCACTCGCTGCGCTCGGTCGAAATGACAGGATGCTCCTCCGGGCGAAATGACATCACCTACTTCCCTATCTTGGCATAGACCTCGGAAACCTTGAAGAAACCCTTTGACATGAAAAATTCGTGTGCCGGATGGTTGTCCTTGCCGGATTCGAGATATACGTCCTTCAGTCCGCGGGAGGCAAACCATTCCAGGGCAGTGTCAAGGAGGGCGGAGCCGATGCCTCGTCCACGTATGGCAGGATTGACCAGGATATCGCAGAGTACCCCGAAATGCTCACCGCCGTCCTCGGAGTCTTCAAGGACACAGAAGCCGGCGAGAGTTCCATCCGGCTGGACGGCCTTGAAAACCGCCATATCCTCGGCATTGATATGCTCCATAATATATGTATGCCAGAGAGGACGGCTTTCCGGCACCACGGAAGGGACATATTTCTCCCCGTCAAATGTAAGCTTGCCTACGCCCATCTGTACCTCGCCGTGGGAGATGTATCCTCTGTGGGTCTCAAGGTTGGCATAGAACATCTGCATCAGTATATCGGCATCATCCACAGTTGCCGGTATTATATCAAGGTTTGTATTCATCATTTACAGATATTTCTTGACTTTATCTATGAATTGCTGCGCAGTCTTGGCAATTACCAGCAGGAATGCGAAAATGGTCACTCCGAAGACAACAGCAACCACCATAGCGGCGAAGCGGCTCGTCTCGAAGCCGAAATATGAAAGGAACGGCATCTCGGAATTCTGGAAGAACAGTTCGAATGTCGAAGCCACCGATATCAGGGCCAGGATAAAGTTCAGCATAAAATCAGAGCCCATTGCCTTGTAGTCACTCAGATTATGCAGGCTGCTGTCCACCATTGACATCATCTCATTCAGTTTCTCCATATCCTCATCAAGATTCAGCCTCCGGGTCGTGCGGTCGAACATCACCCTGTGGGAAGTAAACTTAGAATACTTCACCACGTCAAGGAGCAATACTATCCGGGAGAGCCTGAGACTCAAGTCAGCATTCTTTCCTATCAGGTCGTATGCGGACTCTTTGCCGGCGAAAAGGGTGGCATTGACCAGTTCATCATTCGCACGGCTGATGACATATTTCTTGGCCAGGACCATCTGGAGAATCATAAGGTACTCAGGCCAGGAGACGTGATATCTGGCACGCTCCTGAAGATGTTCGGCCCAGTTGACAGTGGATCCGGTAGCGGAATTGTCAGTGCCATCGTCCGAGCCGTCGACAGAGCCGCGGCGGCCGTAAGTGCCGAGGACCAAGCAAAGATTGTTGTTGGCAAGCACAAGGTCATCGGTATCAATGGCAATATTCTCCCCGCAGACCTCGTCGAAAGCCTCAGGGTCCCTGTACGGCCATTCGCCCGGATAAAGGGTCATTAGGCCAATGAGCTCGTGCTTGTGCTCGTTCTGGATATGCGCCACAATCTGGCCCTCGGTAAGCGGATGCTCCCTGTCCTTGCTGAAATAATCCTCGCCCGTGACAGGGTCCGGATGCATAATGTTCTCCCAGAGGTCCACCATCGCATAATGGCTGTCGCTGGAGGAGTCAATATTCATTGATGCAATGCGTTTCTTATTGACAAGCAGCTCCTTCTTTGGAACAGACTCGTCAAAAACGGAGCAATGTCCATATATGAACTTCTTGTACCTGGTGGTAATTTCCTCGAATGTCCTGCCCTTTCCGAAGAAGTCGAGGTCAATCCCCTTCTCAAGCGGGTTGCCGTCCGCATCGTAATGGAAATCCTCGATTGTGAATCCCGACTCAAGATTGATGTCCGTCTTCTTTTTCTTTCCAGTTCCTGAATCCTTGTCTTCCTTCTCCGCACTCCAATACTCCGCCCCGAGATATGTCGAGAGCAGGGCAATGATATGGTCAGTGGTGGCCGGGCGGGAAAGAATACCGGCATTGCGGTCAAAGAGGAACCGGTATGTCAATGACACCGTATGCCCGAAGAAAAGGGACAATTCCACATTGACGTGGCAATGCATTGTAATGGGCGGAAACTCCTCGTCACCGCAAGGATTGAGGTCCATTTCGAAATCGAATCCCCGCAATGAGAAACGACGGACACTCCTCTCGTCAGGAGCATCGGCATCATCAGCCGGAAGCACAAAGATTTGGGACTCAATGGCATTGTTCATCGGAGCAATAGGAATCCCGAGGGCATCAGCCTTCTCCTTGTACCTCATTCCTCCAAACGACTCATCCAATACCATATCATCCCCGTCCGGAAGGGACTGCATATATTTATGCGGCACAAGGAACTTCTTCTCCTTCCTTATGGAGAATGTCTGGATGAATACCGCAGAAAACCCGGGATATTCCAATCCGTGGTCCGGAACTTTGCCAGCCAATTCGAAATCTGTCATAACGATATAATAGTTTTAGCAGGGCAATTTAGTCATTTCCCGAGGAATAACCAAATTATGCCGGTGCCGCCTGGCGAGTATTAAAGCCGCAACAGTTCCGTAAATATAAGCAGTAGGGCCGGAAGATAGTCCTTCAGGGAAACCCTCATCTTCTCCAGGACCTTCTGGATATCTCTCTTGACCTTTCGTGGTGTGACATTGTACTTTACCGCTATTTCATTGTATGTCAAGCCTTCGAAGCGGCTGTCCATAAAGATGTTGCGGGTCAGCTCCGGCATTGTGGCAATGAAATCACGGAAAATGGATGCGATTTCATTTTCGAAAAGGCAGTCTGTATTCTCCTCCGCCAATACGTTCGCCTCCATTTCAATACCATCGGCCGTTTCCTCCTGGATGGAGCCCTCGACCCGGAGACGGACGGCCTTGTCCCTCATATAATTGAGGGAGCGGTTGCGCACGGTCTGGAGTATGTAGGCCTCAGGGGAAGACTTGAGTTCAATATGTTCACGGGCGTTCCAGAAAGCAGTGAAACTTTCCGTAACAATATCTTCCGCGTCTGCCCTGTCCCTCGTGAAAGAACAAGCGATTGCAATATACTTGTCCTTGAAGCGCAGGAACAGCCTTCCGAAATCCTCAGCCCCTATTGAACTTGCCAGCATAATGATCAGTTTAGCAGGGCAAAGTTAAGCAAGTAATTTATGTTTAACAAATATATATACGTAAAAGGCGGCTGCCCCAATAGCCCCAAACAGGGCCTCAGACAACCACCATATAAAGACAATCGTAAATGTCACCTTACCACCAGTTCAGTCTGGTCAGGCTTTTCAAGTTTGAGCGTACCGGCATCGATGGCAGCCTTCTGCGCCTGTGAGACATAGAGTTTCTCAAGATGGCATATCACATTGCCATACCAGTCTGATGCGACTCTCTTCGCCTTAAGGATTGCAAGTTTCGGACAGCCAGTGACATCTATTTCAGAACAGATTTCGTAATATGAGATATAGTACGACTCGCTGTTCACATTGATTTCAGTCAGGTTTTCGGAACTGATTGTCAATGATGCAGCCTCGAAATAATCGTATGCATACCTGCCACCGAGATAGGTCTTGAAAACAGTTACAGGACAGTTACCGAGGACTGCCTCCTTCAACTTAGGCAATTGATTGATAGTCAATGTATGAAGTTTGACGCATCCGTCAAGGTTCAGAGTCTCCGCATTGAGATTCTTCAGTGACAGGCTCTCAAGTGCAGGGAAGTTGTCAAGACCGTCAATCACCTTTACATTCAATGCATTCCAGCTGGAAGTGGAAATATCAAGTGATGTCCCTGTCATACCAGGTTCGAGCAATTCACATTCGGTGCTGGAGTCAGAGGCCAGAATCCATCCCTTCTTCACGAGTTCCTGACGGAGAATCATATCCGTGATGTTGAAGAGAATGGCATTCGGGTTCTGCTGCTTGACAGACACCTGGAGAAGAATCTTTCCGCCTGATATGAAATTCAGGTCAGCCACGCGGCTTGCCGCATTCTCCCCGAACGAAAGCCTTATTGTGGTCGGTGTAAGTCCATCCTGTCCCTTTGTACCTGTTGTCTGCGAGACGAGTGTCAGCCACGACGGGAGATCGAAAGTAAAGTCCACATTGGCATTGACGGTGAAAGTAAACTCTCCCGCATTCAGGCCGGTGTAAACCACCTTAGGCGTATCTGTAATGATTGCGTCAAGCTGGGCCTGGGACACCTTTACTGTTGCAGACTTCCCTTTGCCTGAGAGAGTGAGCTCGGTTGACCTGCCGATATAGGTCTCATTTGCATTCACTTTGAAAGAGAGGACAGTTTTGCCGAACACTTCCTGACGGTCCACATATTCTATCCACTCAGAGCCGCCATCCGTGAAAACCGACTCAATCTCAGGCACATTGGTGTCAAGCTTGATCTTGAGGGAGGATTCGGATGAAGAGAATTCAACCTCAGCCTCAGTTAGAAGGTCCATCATAAATGAAGGGTTGCTGAGAACCTTCACTGACTTCACAGCGGAGCCGGAGAAAACTTTGAACTCTGTAGTCTGGATATCCCTGGAATTGCTTGGATCAACCTCTATGCGCAAGGACTCCCCACTCTTGCCGGACTCGGACAAAGGCCTTGCCCACTCGCAGAAGCCGGATACACGCCAGTCGGAATCTGAGGTCACTTTGATATCATACACGCCACCTTCAGGGGCTGCCTCAACAGTCTCTACAGAGAGGCTGACGGAGCTGTTGTCAACCTGGATTTCTTCATCATCACAGGCTGTGAAAACAAGAGCCGCTGCGGCAAAAACATATAATAACTTCTTCATGATCATTACCAGTTAATCGGTTTGGTTTCCATTGATGTTGATGACGGATAATAATACTCCGGTTTCTTCAAAGGACTTCCATAAAGGCCCTGCGCAAGGTTGTTGATGTAATTGAACTGGGTCCGGTTGCCCTGCT
>JAQXHU010000019.1 GCA_029007435.1 Bacteroidales bacterium | reverse complement strand
CAACAGGTTTGAAAGCGGGTGCAAGATACGCACCTTTGCGCTTCAGATATTCGGTGCAAATCTTTTCCATCTCCACCTGGACTTCCCTGTTGCGCGGATTGACATAGTCGAACTGTTTCTCTCCCGACTTGCGCAGGTCTTTCTCTATCTCAGTGTACAGATATTCTGATATATGGACGATTTTGTCCATCCGCAGACGGAGATCGTACAATGCACCGAACTGATAATCATTGTCCATCTCCGCGACAGCCCTTTTGAATGAAGCTGAACGGAAAACAATCACCGGTCCGAAGTCGAAGTCGTCCCGCAAAGCCCCGGGCTGGCAGTCAATGGCCGGATGACGCCGTTTTTCTACCGTACCGTTTTCTTTCTCAATGAGTTCATAATGATCGGAATACAACATATCAGCGCCGGTGGATTCAGCCACCTGTGCAATTCGCTCAAGGGCGAGGTAACCCAAATCGCAAGGATATGGACGGGTGTTAATTACAATGAAGTCTTCCATCAGGATTTCAGCGGCCTTCCGCAGGTCTGCGGAACAGCACACAGGTGCCTCTGAAATGAACTTGAATGTCGCCATCTGTCATCAATTTAATGTCATAATGCCGTCTACGACGTAGCTGGACAAATTTAGTCAATTTTATCCAATAATCGACAGGAATGAAGCGGCACATGACCTGACTTTCTGCATGGATTCAATCAGAATGATTATATTTGCCATAAATGATTATACTACGGAGTCTGGCAAATGTGGGCACTTAGATAAAAAACGATATGGAAGATGCAGTAAAATATAATGGAATCGAACTCGAGGGCCACTCTGACCTTATTGAGTCTCCGGATTATAGCTTGTTTTACAATAATGGAGAGAATGAACGTCACGAGAGGGGCACATTGAGAGTTCTGTCTCTTTTTTCCGGATGCGGAGGAATGGACATCGGGCTTGAGGGTGGTTTTGTCTGCCATTCCAGATCAGTGCCAAATAAGAACTGGATTCATCATAAACTGAATGAAAACTGGTCGTTGCTTCATCGTAATGTATTTCGCACTGTATTCGCTTGCGACATTCTTGAAGAAGCGCAATTGACTTGGCTGCGTTATATGGAAAGATATAACGTCAACCCGGACATTTATCATCTGAACAGCATAGTCGATCTTGTAAAGCTTCATCGGGAGGGATACAATGTTTTTCCTAAGAATATCGATGTTGTTACTGGAGGATTCCCGTGTCAGGATTTCAGTGTTGCCGGCAAAAGAAAAGGATTTGACTCATCTATCTCGCACAATGGAATGAAACGGGAATCTGATGAACCGTCTGAAGAAACAAGAGGCAAACTCTATATGTGGATGAAGCAGGTCATAGACATCGTTCAGCCCAAAATGTTCATAGCTGAGAATGTCAAAGGGCTTGTCAGTTTAGGGGATGTAAAAGAGATAATCCAAAGGGATTTTTCCTCAGCAAACGGAAATGACTATATTGTCTTGGAACCGCAAGTTCTGCACGCAGCCAACTACGGAGTTCCTGAAACAAGAGAAAGAGTGATTTTTATTGGAATAAAACGATCAGCACTTTCGCCTTTGGCAAATAAGGCACTACAGCAGAGTCATGTGCCTGAAGAGTTCAGCCCATATCCATCCCCTACTCATAACTATAATGTCCATAACGACAATCTGCCCCGCCCAGTAAGTTGCCGCGATATTTTCCTCAATCTTCCAGAACCGGAAGAATCGGCAGATCTGTCCCAGCAGTTTTATTCTTGCGCCAAATATCTTGGCAATGGCAGTCAAGGACAGACTGAAATCAATATTGACGGACTTGCTCCGACAATCCGGTCTGAGCACCACGGCAACATTGAATTCAGAAGATTATCCGCTGAACACGGAGGAAAAATATGGGATGAATTGAACATTGGACTTAAAGAGCGACGGCTTACTCCAAGAGAATGCGCTCTTATTCAAACTTTCCCGCCAGATTATCCATTTGTTTTCCATAAATACGGTTCTAATCGGTATGCAGTCAGCCCATCAGGAGCATACAAAGTTATAGGCAATGCTGTTCCACCGATGCTTGCATATAATATAGCCAGAAGGATTCAAGAAGTTTGGCCTGTTTATTTTCGATAATATGGATTCGGCGAATAACATCATAGCTATCAGAAAGGTTGACATCTCTCTCGCACACAAGGCATTTGCAGAGCTGATGAATAAAACTGAGATAATTCTGAACAGAGAAGCATCTGTCCAACCAGAAGTATTCAAGAGTATGAGCCCTTCCGCAGTTGAAGATTGCGCTGTTGATAGAATCAAAGCCGCTTGCGTTGGCTCTCCTTTCAATCCTGACGAAGTACAATTGGTATCAGGGCATAGATTTCCCGACATCGTGGCTGAAAATTTTTATGGGATTGAAGTAAAATCCACAAAAAGCGACCATTGGAAATCTACCGGCAGCAGCATAGTTGAAAGCACCAGGATTGAAAATGTGGAAGACATCTATATGCTTTTTGGCAAACTAGGAGGTGACACTCCTGAATTCAGATGCCGCCCTTATCAGGATGTGCTTTATGACATTGCCGTGACACATTCTCCAAGATATTTAATTGACATGCAGCTTGGAGAAAAAGAAGATATCTTCACTAAGATGGGGACAACATACGATGAATTACGCACATCCCCCGATACGGTTTCCAAAGTCAGACACTACTATAAAGAGCAGGCCAGATTGAATGATAGGCTTGAAATGCCATGGTGGATTACGGATGACAATGTTGATAATGCGCATCCTTTCAATATCAGGCTATGGAATTCATTAAGCGCCACGGAAAAAAGAGAATTAAAAACGAAATGCATGATTCTATTCCCAGAGGCGCTGAATCCATCTGCCAACAAATTGAAATACAATAATGCCACCCTCTGGCTATGTTCGTTCAACCAGGTCATCAATCCAAACGTAAGGGATATGTATTCGGCCGGCGGCCGGATAACTCATGTTGACGGGATACGGCTTGAGAAGCCTGTATCCCGAGTATTCAATGTGATAATAGAATGCGCCGAAGGTATAAAGAAATTACTGGAACATCCTTCTGACGAAATGACAAAATTGATAGAAGACTTCAATCCTCAACTGCTTCAAGGCTCAAATCCATATGAGGAATGGCTGAAGATCTGCTGCGCTTATGCTCATATGCAGAATGTTCCTTTGATGGAATGGATTGAGAAGAAGCCTATATTCTCTTTTTCTAAATAGCGATTACGAAAGGGAGCTTATGACAGAGCTGGACATCATCATTGCGAACCGCAGGAATTACAGGAAGGGTCTCGAGGAAGGCGAGGCCAAAGGCAAAGCTGAAGGGATCGCCGAGGGCGCTTATGACAAGGCCGTGTCGACGGCGAGGAATCTGCTCTACGAGGGAATCACATCAGAGGTGGTTGCCAAATGCACCGGGCTGAGCCTGGAAGAAGTCAAGGCTTTGATGTAGCTTGCGGCGATTCCGCAAGGGCTTACGATTATGCCTGCATAGCCGTTAATCCAACGGCCGTGCAGGCTTTTTGGTTAATCTCGTGGGCTGCTATGATTTTCCTGCAGAATCCGGACGGAGTACTCGTTCAGATGAACTGCTGGGTGCCAGGCCATTGAACAATAGGACTTCTGAAAAACTTCTTGAAATGGCCTGATCTCAGGAAATCTCCGGACATCTTTGAAATGTAAATTTCGAACATTTTCCTGCCTCCCGAAAAGGCATAATTTTCCTTCTTCCCAGTCATCCAATTCCAAACTCCTGCATATCAGGGAGTTGCCCGTCTCATCCCAAATTCTCTTAAACTGACTTCTTACCGAATATCAAGTCTGGATTCCCTATATCTCCAATTATTAATAACTATCTATTGTACAATAGATTATACCTCTCTTTTCCACGACTCACCATCTCATTTTCTCTCCATTTGCGGCCCCCTAAAACCTGTCACAACAATCGGCCGATTAAAAAGACAGTTTCTATGCGGGTTAAAAATGACAAAAATTATGCGGCCGGCAAATAGATATAAACTAAAAGAACAATGGAGATGAAAATGAAAAAGGACTATGAAACACCTCTGGTTTCACTCCGCCGCGTGGAACTGGAACAGGGCTTTATGGCGGCATCGAAAGAAGAGATTAAAGACGATAAGGTGAATGTCACTATAGACAAGCAGACTAAGGATGACGACTTCGCTATTACCGAATGGGATTAATTCTGCAGCGGGACTCGTTATGCCGTCCGGGCCGGACCCGGTGCGGTAATCTGAACGGAATCTGAAAATTAACGCCATAAATAATTTAGACAATATGAGAACGAAAGCAATATATATGTTGACGCTTGCATTGTGCGCAGGTGTCGTTTCCTCGTGCGTGGACGAGGACATCAAGGGAGACAAGGACGTTAACGGGAAGGCCATCAAGTTCGGGCTCAGCAGCCAGAGGACCAAGACCGTATATGACGCCTCTGACCCTTACCAGATAAACTGGGTCACTGGCGACCAGATAAAGATTTTCTGTGCAGAGGCGGAGTCGGCGAAGTCGGCCCTGTACAATGTGACGCCTGCCAGCACGGCCAAGGACGGCACCATTACCAATGCGAAAAGTAGCGATGTGCTCCAATGGGGCGGCGACGGGCTTCTGCATAATTTCTACGCTATATATCCGGGCAAAGCCAGCGGCCTTGAGGTGGATGAGAACGGCATAGCGACCTTTACCATCAACCACAACCAGAAGTGCACGGTCACCACGACCAACGGATATGACGCCAACGTGGTGGCCAAGCCGGACATGAAGAACGCATTGATGGTTGCACATACGGCAACTGAGCCTACTGACGAGGCTGTGGGGTTGACTTTCAAGCCTATAATGACAACGCTGGAAATCGTAGTACAGGGTCCTGCGTCCAATATCAACTCTTCCAATGCGAGGGTGACGGGAATAAGCATAGCAGCGACTATGACCACGAACAGCAGTGCCGATGCCGCGACCTTCAAATACGACATCAAAAACGCCGCAATCACGGGAGAAGCCGGTAGCGGTGAGGCCACAACCAAGACTGAGACGACCTTTGTCAGCCTCGTGGATGCTAACGGTAACGCGAGCTATGTTGACCTTGCCAACGGCCACACTCTGACTCTCACGGTCTTTATGCCTCCTATGTCCAAGGAGCAGGCGGCCAAGCTCAAGAGGCAAATGAAGATTCGTGTCCACATCACCGGAAACGCCGAGTTGGTCGCCTCCGTGAAGACCAACGATGCCTCTACTGATAATTGGACCACACAGATAAAGCCATCGTCCAAGAAGAAGATTACCCTGCCGGCGATTCCGTCAGGCATACAGGAGACCGGCAATAACTGGATTACGCCGCTTGATGGCAACATCTATGTATCCCAGATGTCAATCCCAGGTTCGCACGATGCGGCGACGGGAGAGGATATGGCGACCATTGTCGGAGACATATTTGCCCAAACTCAGGAGCAGACACTTCAAGCGCAGTGGAATCTGGGCATCAGAGCCTTCGACCTTAGGCCTGCAATTTACGATGCTATAATAGGATCTACCCATGAACTGTGGCTATACCATGGAGCGACCAGGGTCTCAATCAGTTGGGCGACTGCAATGAACACAATTAAAGCAAATCTGACAGATCACCCTGGTGAGTTTGCCATTGTCCTCTTCCGTCACGAAGATGAAGGAACGATAGGTAAAGATAACAACACAACGAATTTCAATACCTATATGACAAACTGGGTCAATGCGAACAAGTCCTGGATAGTGGATTGGAGACCGGATATAACCATTGACGAGTGCCGTGGTAAGCTAATCTTAATCAGCCGATTCAGCGGTAGTTGGGAGTATGGCTGCTATACCGGATGGAGTCACGACGCTGCCGGAACGACTACGACTGTGAGAAACGCCAGCAGTTCGGTGACGGGGACAATGCATGTGCAAGATTATTATAATCCTTCATCGCACGATGCAAAATTCACTTCGATTACGAACTATCTGGACATAGCACATCAATTCCATACGAATGACGCTATGAAGAATCATTGGATGCTGAACCATGTTTCCGGTTATGTAGGCTCCAGTACTTCGAACACTTACCGTGCCAATGCCGCAGCACAGAATCCTAAAGTAATCGAGTATTTACACAACAGAACTACCCCAGGTTCTACAGGCATCCTCCTTTTCGATTATTCAGGAGCAGCGACATCCGGAAGTTATAACGTCCAGGGCGACGTAATGCTCCAGACCGTAATCGACAACAACTACAAATACCGCATGCGCCGCAAAGGCGAATAGCAAGCAAATGAATACTTCAAGATTATAAAGAAAGAAGCCTCCGGGGGCAAACGCTCCCGCGAGGCTTTTTTATGATTGTACCATCATTAACTTATAACATTATGAAAAAATCATTTACCATCATTGCGGGAGCGGCTTTGACATTGGCCGCAGTTTCTTGTGAGAAAACATTGGACGAGCAAGAAGTCATTGACATTGCCCCGGAGGCAAGGGTATTGACAAAAGCAGGCGGAAACAACTGGATTACCGAGCTTCCGGACAACGCTTACGCAAGCCAGTTGTCAATTCCGGGCACACACGACGCAGCCACCGGTGACGGAACGACGTTTTCACTTGGCAAAACCCAGAGCCTGACACTTCAGGAGCAGTGGAATATGGGAATCAGGGTATTCGACCTGCGTCCCGGCTACAAGAAAGTGAGGAAAGGGTTCTTCAAATACGTTAACGAACTGCATATCTATCACGGCATTGTGGAGACCAGGACCTCATTCAAGGAGGCCGTCAAAGTGCTTTCCGACAATCTTGCCGCCAACCCGGGCGAGTTCGCCATAATCCTGATGCGTTTCGAGAATGACAGCCCGCTCTACAACAAGAGGGATGTATGGAACTCATTGATGAGCAGCTTTCTGGCATCATCAGACTTCCCTTCCGAGAGGAGGATTGATTTCAGGCCTGACCTGACTGTAGGGGAACTCAGAGGCAAAATTCTGGTACTGTCCCGTGACGCTTATGCTTCAACTCCATCTACAGGAGCTTTCGTTTCTGGATGGAGCCATTCCGAGAGCGGCACTACCAATGCGGTGATTTCCGGGAAGAATGCTTCGGCCACATTGCAGCTTCAGGATTATTACAGCGTCGAGAACAAGGATGCCAAGATTGCCTCGATAAAGACTTACGTTGATCTCGCCGCCACTGCAGAGCTTGGTGTCTGGACAATCAACCACACGTCAGGTTATACCGGGACTGTCGGCTCGGATTCGAGCATCAAGCAGAATGCCGAGAACAACAATGTTGCCCTATATGATTATCTTACAGATGGTTCGAGGCCTGCCGGCAGCACCGGGATAATTCTGCTTGACCACGCAGGCGTCCGTTCCTACGGTTCTTATGACATATATGGAGACCTGCTTCCGCAGGCTATCATTGACAACAATTTCGCATTCCCTCTCCGCCTCAAAGGGGAATAGCATTGCAACATAGCCCATAGGCAGCCTCGTTTGCATTTCTAATCAGTAGAGGAATCCGAACATCCAGAGAGGGATTCTTGAGCCGACACCGATTTCAGTGTCATCGACTGCAAGAAAACTGTCAGGCTCATCCTTTATCTGTTCAAAAGACTTTCCTGCACCGCCTACCTCGAAAAGGTATTTCCCACAAGCGAGGAAATCACCTAACTTTTAGAAAAGCTACTTTTTGCTTAAAAGTAACTTTTCGAGAAGTTATATATGCGGGGAGTGTCCGCAATATGGATTCTCGTCCGTCAGAACGTGCTCTCGGAGACTTTGAACGATCCGCTCTCTGCGGCGCTCTGGATGAGCGCGTCCATGGCCTCGAGCCTGCCTGTGTAGCAGTAGATCAGGTTCTCGATGACTGAGGCGTAGTCGGTCAGGTTCTCATCGCCGCTGAAATCAGAGAAGCCGCTCGGGTATCCGGCATTGATAGCCGAGGCAGTACCTGGCCACATTGTACTGTCATATTCCCAGGAAAGGGCATTCTCCTGCCCGAGACGTGCAATCTCTGAAACCACTGACTCAAGATATGGCCTCAGAACCGCCCAGCGGGACTGCACCTGTGACACAAAGTCGGCATCATCCATCAGCAGAGGATACCACATACAAGGCTGCTGTTCTTCCTTGTAACCACCGGATTTGGAGACCTTCGACGACGAGCTCAGGAACGCATCATAGGACTTCACCCGGCTTGAGCCCATCTCGCTTGCCTTGGAAGGGTTCTGGAACGTGCCCCTGTCGAAGTCCCAGACAGGGCCGGCGTGCAGCTTGTCATTGCCGCCATTGATATAGGCATAAATAGAGCGGGGCTCGGTATATTCCCTGTTCATCGACAATTCCCAAATCAGCCATTGGTCAATAAATGACGGAATATCAATCAGTTGCGAATACTCAGCATACTTGCCGTCCTTGATGGCATCCTCTATCGCCTGGATTTTCGAACCAATCTTGGTAGCATAATCATCCGGCAGCACATCGTCCTTCAGCTGCCAGGTAATTCCACGCTTGGTGACAGCCCTGTAAGTCTCGTCCTGCATCACGTCGAACTCCACGAGATAGCCGCAGTCCTCGTAAGTGGACGAAAGCCCGTCAGCCAGCAGGTCCTCATAGCAATCATTGATATTCAATCGTTTGCTTCCAATCTTAATCTGCTCGCAAAGGAGATAGTTGCCCACGTGATGCCCGTCGAATACCAGTTCGACACTCCTTCCCGAAGGGGTCCAGATCATACCCTCGTCAATGCCGCCAGCTTGCCAGGCCTGGGTAGTCGCCCTGGCAGCCGCGAAACCTACCTGGTTGCGTATCATCGAGCGGTCCAACCAATTGGCCATCAGGCACCAACGCTTATGTGACGACATACCGAGAATCTTCTGCTTGGCCGTCAATTTCACCGCAAACGGTTTCTTCGGCAGCTTCTGTGTCGAATTGCCCCTGAGTCTCACGCCGCAGAGAGTTGTCGCCATATCCACACTTCCGTCAGCATTGTAAACCGTCATCTGGTCGTCCTCCACCCAATCGGTTTCCTTTCCGCGGACCATGAAGTCCACGAACTGGTTCAGCAGGGTGCCGCCTATATTGCTGCCTCCGATATTGATGCCGCCTGTGTATTTCTTACTGAAATCGCCTGAGCTGCTCTGCTTCACGACCACCACCGGCAGCCCCGTGTTCCGCACATTGACTTTGTACGTGCGGGTGTCACCGTCGGCGCTCACCTCGATGGTCTTGGTGTTGGCCCAGTCAACCTCCGTCTTGCCGCTCTCGATGGCTACCCCGTCAGCCGACACGGTCGTCCCTTCAGCCGCCGTGAACTGCGGAACCAGCTTGAAATCAAAGAGATAAGGTATTGTAATGTCAATGTCATTGCCGCTTATGGTTGCAACTTCCTCGGTCACCGGGCTGAACTTGCTCGAGTAGCTGCTTGACGAAGCGGTTGTCACGAGCTTGTTGTCCAGAATCTTCCCCTCGTTGTCCTTCACGGTGAACTTGAATGAGGTCAATGTCGGCAAAGCCCTAATATTCGGCTCCTCGCCGTAATCCTCCTTCATCTTGGCAGCGAGGTTCGACAACGAGGCCGGAAGACTATAAATGTATCCCGCCTGGAAATCCACCTTGCACTTCACCCTGTAAGTGGCAGCATAATCTCCAGTAACCGCCTCTATTTCAATGCAATCCCCTTCCTTGATGTCCGGAATCAATGTTAGATAGCCAGTATATGTACGGCCAGCGGAAAGCTGCGGTTTGTCGCTCCAAATCATTGTGGTGGTATTGTCAATGCCGTCAACCGCAGTGCCGGTAAGCGAATAGGTCCCGTTCGTGGCATCAAATGTAAAGTCGCCATTGATGCGCCTTACCGTCGTGCCGTCCGGACTGGTGATTTTCAATGAAATACGCTCAAGTTTCTGTCCTTCTAGCGCAGTCCCGTCGGCCGAAACCTCAACCTTCAGCATCGAGAAAATATGCTTCATCTTGAAACGGTAACCGTCAGTGCACTCGTAGCTTGAGTCCGGAACACCGTATTTCCAGTCATCGGTCAGGAGCCCCGTGGAGAGATTGAAGGTCTGTTCTGCATGTACGGTTCCGGTCAGTTCCGTGAAGGGTTTGCCGTCATTTGCCTCTGTATAAGGATAATACGCATAGGCCGGAGTCCCGGCGATGCTGCCTGCGAACGTGGCCTTGGCGACATTGCCGGTCGAGTTGTTCGTGAAACAGGCATTCTCAGTGCCGGTCGTCCCTGAGGCCGTCCCGTCCGTGAACACGCCGATTTTGTCGCCAGGCGACCATAGAAGCCCGGTAACATTGTCCTTGTAATGACTCGGGTCAATGCAGGTGCGGGTCTCAATGTCTCCATCATCTATGACCGCCATTATGGCCGTGTCCACTGGTATGAGTTCCGGCTCGCTTTCCAGAATGCCCGAGCACGAGGCGAACAATGTCAATGCCGCCAAATTCAGAATAATGCGGCAGTACTGTTTCATAGGTATATTCAAGTCTTTCATAATCAATGTTTTATCAATAGAATTTCCGACTGGTCCGATCAGAAGTCTCACTCCGCGGCCACAGTCTTGGTCCACTGGAAGGTGGTCACTACAGGGAAGTGGTCGGAGTAGCCGACGTCTTTGGTGTAGGAGACTGTCTGGTTCGAGTTGTATTTTGTATTGCCGCTGGTACTGCTGCCATTGGTATCCTCGACCATTACGCCGGAATAACTTACGTCAGACGTGCTCTTGCGGAAATTATCCACGTCGTTCTGATGCGCGGTAGCTTTCAGCTGAACCTCTGCGCCAGGCACGTTGATGTACCAGATTTTGTCAACCACCTCACCGCATTGATTGTCAGCGCAAAGAATGTCATTCTCCTTGTCTCCGGCGAATGCGAACCTCGTCATCAGCGAGAGGCTGTTCCAAGCAGGATAAATGCCACCGCGGTGGAACTCAACCCAAGGGTCTGAGACAGTGTAGCCCGCATTGTTGTCGTATGCAGCGACCACGTCGAGGAAATTCGTCTTGATGTCGTGACGGGTGTAACGCATATTGGTGTCGCCCATGATGATTGCAGGCCTCTTGTTGGCCTTGGCCTTCTCAAGGACATAGTCACGGAGCTGGCGGAGCTGGGAGAGCACGGCCTTCACGTAGGCGTTGGACTCGGTGTTGCCGCTGCCGCTGTAGGTGTTCATGTGGGTGATGTATACGTCAACGATAACATTGTTCGTGGCATCCACCTCGACCTCGTAATGACGGAAACCCTTCTTGATACACGTATTGGCACCTGAAGTCAGGCCGCCTTCCTCGTCAGTATACTGCACCGTCTTTTCCCAACTGCTGCTTCCAGGGCTGTTGCCCTCGCTGGTTACAGTCAGACCCTTCTTCCAGAAGAAGCAGAGGCCATCGGTGTCGGCGCGCGAAGACAACTGTGCGGAGGTGATCGTGCCTCTGTAAGTGCCTGCGTTGTAATTGGACAGCCCTGCGGCAAGCTGTGAATGATACTCGAAGTCCTCGCTTGCTGCAATAATGTCCCAGCCCAATCCGTTTGCAATGTTGGCCATTGTTGTGGTTCCGGATGATCCAGGGCCATCTCCGTTGATTGTGAAAATGCTTATCTTCTGCGGCAACCCGTCCACATTGAACGCACAGGCAGTGAACGTGCCGGTGGTCACGGTAGGTTCAGGGTCGGTCGTCTCCCCGCCCTCTCCGGAGCCACCTTCACCGCCCTCGCCAGAACCACCCTCTCCGGATCCGCCGGATGAGATTTCCTCATATTTTGCTTCCTTTTCGTAAGCCGCATACATCTTCTCAGCCAATGTCGTCAGCGTCATCGGGAAGTTGTAAATATTTCCCGGCTCCAAAGTCTTGAGGCAAGGCACCTTGAATTTGGCAGTGTGACTGTTGGTGGTTATCGTGATTGTGATTGTGTCGCCTACGGCAATGTCCGGGATAAGGCTGATGTAACCGGTGTATGACTTGCCGGATTCCAATGTCGGCTTATCCGTCCAGACCATTTTGATTGCGTTATCCGTACCGTCAGCCGCATCCCCGGAAAGATTGTACGTCCCGTCAACTGCGTTGAACGTAAATGAGCCATTTATGCAGCGGATAGTGCTCGAACTGCCTGGTACAGTGGCCTTTATCTCAATGCTTTCCAGCGTCTCCCCCTCAACCGGCGAGCCGGTAGCGTCAACAACCACCTTGGCCAATGCGAAGAGCGACTTCATCTTGAACTTGTAACCGGTGGATGTGGAAGAATCCAATTCTCCATATTTCCAGTCATCGGTGAGAAGGCCATCTGCCTGGCTGTAGCTCTGCTCCGCACTTACGCTGCCGGTCAGGGCTGTGGCTTCTTTGCCAGCATTTGCCTCAGTATAAGGGTAATAGGCATACTGGGGAGCCTCGCCGTCAGCAAGGGTGCCGGAGAAAGTCGTGCTCCCGGACTTTGTAGTCGACGTGTTGGTGAACTTGGCATTCCCGGTGCCCGCATCGCCGTACACTCCGAGGCAGTCGTCAGGTGTCCAGAGAAGTCCAGTGACTCCGCCCGAATATTGTGCCGGGTCAATGCAGGAGCGCGTAAGCCCCTCACTTTCAATTGTAGCCGTGATAACGACATTGCCCCCGTCCGGGTCTCGGTCAGGGTTGATTTCATTGCAAGATACCAGAGCCACACCCGCAATAAGCAGCATCCTGGTGATGTTATTTGAAGTCATAAAGTCTTATGTGTTTTGTCAAGTTTCCTTGTCAGTATCGCTATTTGTCATCTCGAGCGGAGCCGAGAGATCTTCCTCCTGACCAATCAGCCCACAGATTTCTCCACTCACTCCGTTCGGTCGAAATGACAGATGGCGCTCAGTTGTCATCTCGAGCGAAGTCGAGAGATCTACATTCAATGACCCGCCTAGCGCCCCAAAACGTCAAAAGGACAGACCGGGCTCTTGTCCCAATCTGTCCTTCAATGTATTAGATAGCGTTCCCTCCGTCTTGGACGGTCGCATCATTCTGCGCAGTGTTATCTACTGTTCCGCCAGTACTGCCACCCGAAGTACCTGCGTGCTTGAGGTAGAACTTTGCGTTCATCTTTACAATCGCATTGGTGATAGCAGGGCCGTTATATGTAGCATTTGTACACTGGTTGAACATCACTATGCCGAGTGGGGATGGGTCAGTCTTGGCGTTGATGGTCTCAAGCAGCCAGCTGTTCATCGTAGAGGCGAAATCGGTTGGAGACGGACCGCTCGAAGTACTGGACGTTGCCTGAGTACCACCGCAGTTGAAGTAGAACCAGACGTTGTGATTTGAACGTTCATAAACCGTCTTGGAGAAGGTCATCATTGCACCAAGAGCATCCTGTCGGTTTTTGTACGTTGGAATAGTCGTGTTCGTTCCAGTGTTAACCTGTGTACGGTTTGCAGACGAGAACACCCATATGAATTTGTTCGCTGCTTGATCAGCAGATATACCCGTGAGAGTACTAACCTGAGCACAGGTTTTATAAGTATCAGCCCATCCGCTCCAATACAAATCTGAATAGTACGGGTGCTTAAAGATAGTAGGATCATCCTTAGATATCTGCAAAAGGAACGGGTTGTAGGAAATCAAGGCATTTGCTGCCGTGTAATTTCCAATTGTAAGATTATTATCGATATTGACCTTTACGATAAGCTTACCCTTCACGTCACCGATTGTAGTGTTCTTAGTAATAGGACCTCTATAAACGATATCGGTATAGCCACTCAGTGCATTGGCAACACCCTGGAGGAAATATGCATGGTCTTCAGCACGATGACCTCCTTCTCCGCCGTCAGCATAACTCAACACAAGGACAGCATACTCATCTTGATGTCTTGCCAATGCAGACTTGATACCATCTAATACGGTTGTGATGTTAGTACCGCCGGTGTAATAATCTGCAACTGCTACGGATGGTCTTCTACCTGTACCAGAGATACACAAGTATTCTGGTGTACCACCACCCCAAGGGTTTATAGAATACGTTGAACTTGTTCTACATTCCACAGCGAATGCTCTCACACCTGCATTCCACAGTTCAGTAATGTTTGATGTTGCCTGATAAGACTCTGTAGAACCAGCATACCACGCACCTGGGAGAGAAAGCTCAGAGAGGTAGATGTTGGTATAGTCAGGGAGAGTAGGTATCCAACTGTCAAGTTTGTAAACCCATTCCTGTGATGCATAGCTCAGGGGCTTAAGTTTTATCTTGTGAACCTTGCCAGGTGCAAGGGCAGTATTCTTGTCGGTCAAATCAGAATCTTTTATGGTCTTGGAGAAAGTACCGGCACTAGTATTGACTGCTATTGTCCAACCTAAAATACTTTCAACACCGCTGATTGGCATCAAACACATCTTTGCCTTGAGCGTTGTCTTCGTCGTTGACAAGACGGTAGTGTACTGGTTGTTGTCAAGGAAGTGCAATGTGATGGCATTGGAGCCACCGGTAGCAGCTTCGATGGAAGGATTTGCGCTATCCCCTGTAGGGAAAGTGAAAACGAAGTCACCCGCAATAGTGGTTCCGGTAGGAGCGGTAAGCGTCAGTGACTGAATTGTGATTTCATTCTGTTTACCAGCAACTTCTTCAGTTGGCGCATTGATTTCAAACTCCAGCACAGTTGAAAATGGAGTGTAGTGAAGCTCGACGGTAGAACCGCTGGTTACACCTGCAGTCTTTGCATACATAACAACATTGCCCATATCGGCAGGCTGCGCGTAGTATGAAGTGCCATTGTCGGTAGTGCTGGCAAACTGGGTTGCATCCACGTGCAGGGTTGTGGTAACGCCCTCGCCACTGACTTCAAGTGCGGTGCTGGCAGAAGAAGGATAAATCGAGTAGAAGTCTGCAGTCTCAGCCTCGCCCCACTGAACACCGACTTCACCGGTCTTGGTCAGCGAAGTTGCGTAATTCTGAGTTGTACTTTCTACTGCAACTGCGTATTCAGCAGAATTCCTTTCGCTCATGCACTGAGGGGAAGCGACCCTGACCTTGTCACCGTTTACCCAATAAATCGGGAAACCGCTCGAAGTCTCTTCACCATATACGGTCTTGGTCTTCCCCGGAAGCGCAGCGCCAAACTGCACCTCGTCACCCGGATTGGCCTTGTTTATATCGTTGGGATTCAGCTCTTCGCTGCAGGCGGAGGCAATCGTCGCGGCCGCCAGCGTCAAGAATATGTATCTATATGTTTTCATCTGTTCCTCTCGAATAATTATTTGAAACTTCTAGTGTGATTTGAGATTAGGTCTATAGTGTAGGATCTGTATCCCAATCACTTTTACTGAAATCTCCTGAAAAATCCGTGTTCGTCTTATGCTCGTCAATTCCGGCATTTCCAGGTCCGGGATTCTCAATTGTCGCCGACGCGCTGCAGATTGAGCTTTCGATCTCAATCCGGGAGAGGGAGACGGACGGCGTCTCGTATTTTCTCTTCTTCATTTCCATATTCTCCAAAATATGTTAAGTTATGTTTCTAAAAATTCAACTGTACATATGAGAAACGCAGGCACAGACACATTTCCCGGCCACAACAGCCACCGTCAACCTTCCGGCAGCCTTCCCCGCACTCAATTCCCGCCCGCCCGGAAACCTGAACTTTCAATTTGATACAGTGCGTCTTTTTAATCGGCCATTTTTTCAAACCCCAAAGATAGGGCATAATCCCCAATTAGACAATTATTTTCATCAATTTTTGCAAATTAATTTTTTAATGGCTCGTATCAGGTGCCGAATTATCCTGCTTCTGTGGCCCAGAATGGGGATTTTATTGTCATTCAACATTTTGAACAATTTTTGAAAATAATCGCATATTGTCCTATAGGAACGTTTTAATACATTTTGTGCGCATACTTCGACTTTTCTTCAAATTATTATACAGTCTTGAAGAGTGGTGAAATGTCCGGAATTGCGGCAATGAATTATGTGAGTTTTTTATGATTTTTAAAGAAGAAATTTATGAATTTTAAACTTCTTTAATCTTTTTCCATATACTTTAGTGCCTCAATTCTAAATGCTGAGGTACTATGGATGAACTTGAGGTAAAAAATCTGACTTACGTGAACCTGCTGTGGGACGCAGGGTTCAAGGCGGTTTATGCCGACCCGCGGAACAAGCACCATCTCATCAATCTGCTGAACAACGTCCTGCCGGACGGCGTGGTCGTCAGCGAGATCGTGGAATACCGGGACCGGGAGCAGACGCGAGACTCGACAGAAAGCAAAAAGACGGTGCTCGACCTGGTCTGCAGGGACGACCGGGAACGCATCTTCAGCGTCGAGGTGCAGAGGGAGGCCGACTGGTCGATGTTCAAGAGATGCGTCTTCTATGCGTCGAAGCAGTTTCATGCGCAACTCCTTCAAGGACAGGAGTATGAGACGTTGCGTCCGGTCTATGAGGTGGCCTTCCTGAAGGACAGGCTTCCACACAGCAAAAAGGAGGCGTGGGACACGGACCACATCATCTCGCAGTTCGGATTTGTCGAAAACAGGACCGGGGAGTTTGCTCCTCCGACAATTTTCATTACATTTGTGGAGCTGGGACGCTTCACTAAGTGCGCGGCCGAATGCGGGTCATACAGGGACAGGCTGTTCCACTGGATAAAGAACGGCTGGATGATGAATGCCGATCCGGACTACGCCGGCAAGGACCCTGAGATGAGGAGTCTCGTGGAGGCGGCGAGGATCGCGGCGTTCCCGCCGAAGAAAATGGAAGATTACGAAAGGGAGCTTATGACAGAACTGGACATTATCATTGCGAACCGCAGAAATTACAGGAAGGGTCTCGAGGAAGGCGAGGCCAAAGGCAAAGCTGAAGGTGAGGCCAAAGGAATCGCCAAAGGCGCTTATGACAAGGCCGTGTCGACGGCGAGGAATCTGCTCTACGAGGGAATCACATCAGAGGTGGTTGCCAAATGCACCGGGCTGAGCCTGGAAGAAGTCAAGGCTTTGATGTAGCTTGCTGCGATTTTCTGCATCCTGCTGGCTACATTGCAAGAAATAATGTGAAACCAAACAGAAACGGTTGATATTTTTTGTGGTTTAAAAAAAATTGCCACCTTTGATAAAAATGATTTTCAATGCTTGACGTATTAAAAGTTACTTCTTATATTTCTCGTCGTGAAAGTTGACCGAACATAAGGACTTTCAGCAGATTCCAGCAAGAGAAGTTCTTTATGTACTTGTCACCCTGATACTTAGCAACGATGCGATTGAATTTGCTACGATTAAGATGCAAAGCTAATTGGGCAAAAACGTATGATTGATTATGCATAACCGTCTGATTTTCAGACAAATTTACAAATCAAAACCGTTCGGCCCTCAAATACCTCCTAACTATCTAATTATCAATACTTTCAAAGAACTATAAATATATTTTTAGTGGACACTAATGAAAAAACAATGTAGATGATATTCTCTTCTATTTCTCGTTGAAATGCGGCCAACTTTATGATAAACTGTTTGAGAAGGAAAGCATTGATCTTATCAAAAATCTTGGACCACGGAGTGGCGATACCTATTTATGACTGGATGTGCCGTTTTATGTATCAAGATATTTCCATTCTATCTCAGGGGCAGGAAGAATTCTTCAATGATTTCAATAGAGATGATGACGATGTATAGGAATCTCACCGCGGTTTCCATTTCGGGACCGCGGTGAAATTTTTAATGATGTCTTTCAAAACATATTCCAAATTTGTATTTTTGCGGTATCACTGATTGGTATTGAAATAAATGAATCTCTCTATCCTCATAAAACAGTATTTCTCATCGAAAAGCGAAGATATTACAATCGACGTTTTCGATGAAAAGAATATTTATGCCGTTTATCAACACGTCGTGGAAATCCTGACCCGGCACATTGATATTGAAACAACTGTACTTCAGGCAATGAGTTACTGTTTTTATGAAATTCTGGATAATGTCATCACTCATTCCCACAAGGAGTTGGGGACTATTATCACTCACTATGACCAGACAAATCATATTTTGAGTTTCCTCGTGGCTGATGACGGAATAGGTGTGCGTGAGTCTCTTGCTGAAAATGAAAAGTATGCTGACGTGTCAGAGCCGGATGCTTTGAGAATGTGCATTCAAGATAGTATATCCCTGCTTGCCAGAGATGCCGGCTCAAGGTTTGAAGTCAGGTCAGGAGGGCATACGTTGTTGGTAAAAGATGGCATAGAGTCAATATCTGAAAGTGAGTTCTGGCAAGGCACAATAGTGTATTTGGAACTTCATACAAATAAGGAAATCAATCCTGCCGAGGTGGTTGCAAACAGAACAGATGTGGCGGCACAATATAACGAAGCATTTTTGCATGACAATGAACTTAAGGAGTTATGGTAACATTTACTTTTAGAAAATACGGGAAAAACCTGGGCACCCGGCCATTGGGGAAACTTGTACGAGAGCAGTTGCTTCCAGTGATTGAGCAGAACGAATGCGTTGTGCTTGACTTTACAGACGTGAATGTTGTAAGTAACTCATTTGCAGATGAGTGTATTGCCAAACTCCTATTGACAATGTCATTGTCCGAATTGAAAAGCCGCACTACATTCAGAGGGCTGAATCCAGTGGCGTCTGAAAGCATTCTCACCGCACTTCGTCGCAGGCATCTTACAACTCCTTAACAGAGAAATGACGCTGGGCAAGTTTGAAAATCCGCCGCGGTTCAATATCGGGCCGCGGTGAAATTTTTATAATAACGGTGTCATATAAGCCGGGACATAAAGTGTCTGGCCTTTTCGGGAAAGGTCTTTCGTGGTGATAACGTACCTTTCCATTATCCAGTCGGAATATTTGATGCAGAAAGCATCCAAAGATGCGTGTGCCTTGTAGCCGGATGATTTGACTTCCACCGGGCATAGTTTCGGCCCTCTCGAAAGAAGGAAATCCACCTCATAATAATGTTTATCATCCTTGGGCCACGTATGATAGAACAGCCTGTTGCTTGAGGCCGCAAGCATCTGGGCTACAAGATTTTCGTAGACATAGCCAAGATTGGCTGGAAGCGTGTCGGTCATTAACTTGTCATATATTATATTCTCCGTGAAAGCCTTATCCCGGAACGCAAGAGTAATGAACAGTCCTGTGTCTCCTACATACATTTTGAACTTGTCATAGTCGGCAGTTGAAGGCAACCCGACATTGGGATCATCTGCGTGATGAGCCAGAATTACCGTCTTGCTGTCTTCAAGGCTTTTCAGAAGTTCTATTTCCTTATCCAATTCTCCAATTACAGAAGACGGCACATAGCGTGATATGTTACGGGCCAGTACTGACGGGGTGGACATAAAGAGTCTGGATATCCTTCCCGTAGGGTCAATCTTTACAAAGTCTTCCTCGTATAATCTTATTATCCGTCTTTTGGCCTCATCTACTGCTTGCAGATTGTTCGCGTCGATGTACGCATTTATAGCCTGAGGTTCTTCTGAGTCTCCCGATGTGCCGCCCCTAATGGTAGTTTCCTGTCCCAAAAGATTTTCAGCAGAGGGATGGTTGCGGTATCCCCCAATGCCCATCTGAATTCTTCATAATCCATAGGGTACATTTGTATACGCTCCTCTTCGCTTGGGATAGTAATGCCTTGCGTATTCTTTTTGATACTGATCAATGATCCTGTCTCGATATAGTCATACCGGCCATCTTCCACGAGATACTTTATTGCCTGCCTTGCCTTCGGACATACCTGCACCTCATCAAAAATGATAAGAGATTTCCTTTCTTGAAGAGTTCTGGCATATATCTGCTGAAGACGGAGGAAAATAAAGTTCAGGTCCATAAGGTCATCGAACAAAGATCGGACGTCTTTGCTTGCCTTATTGAAATCAATAAGGATTGTACCAGCCTCAAAAAGTAGACTGCCGCGTCTGGAGAGGCGCGGCAGTGTTCATTTATAGGCGTCATTGCTGACAAACCGCTGGAAGCTACATCAAAGCCTTGACTTCTTCCAGGCTCAGACCGGTGCACTCGGCGACAATCCCGGAATAGATACCCTTAGTCAGCAGATTGATGAGATGGTGCTTGTTCCGCGGGTCCGCATACACCGCCTTGAATCTGACGCAAGTGCCTACTGTGTAATGTCACGGACGCAGCGGATACGGAAAGAGAGCCTTGAGTTACTTGATGCAATTGAAATCACCCTGTTTTCACCGCTGTAAAAATACCAATATGGGTTTTTACGATAGTCACCAATCCCTGACTCATTATAACTGACGAACCAGGTACGGCTGGCATATGCAAGGTTATTCGTACCTTTTATATCCTCCAGAAAATTATTCTGGCTCATCAACATAAGTTCCTTCTGGTTCGGGATTCTCCACAAACCAGCATCATTATCAGATTCAGAATATGAAGCGCACAAATCGTTGTTTCTGATAACTTCCGCTGTTACAGGACGGAGAGCTTCAGGTATCGCAAGAGTGTCTTTGGCTACTTGGAAGCTTGAGAATAACCGGTTTTCAGGATCTCTGTCCTTATGCGGAAGATACTCCCCGGACATGGACTGTTCCCAAAGTGTCCTGACTCCATCTACAGATATCACATTGCCATTTACGGATGACAATGACTTAGTGCGTGAATCATAGGTATTCAGGTTCCTTACGCAACGGACACCATTACTATTTCCGCCCTCGCCATAAGATACTCCCTCGACAGCCCAGTACTGAGGAGAGAATGAACTTGTGAACAGATTATGCACTCCACTACCATAATCAGATGATGTTATCCCAGGAATATCAGCCGGGTCCACAAGCCGTGTATCCCCATAGAGATACTCCTCCCCGCACCAGAGCAGCAGATACTGGTTGATGGCAGGGAGATACCACTTGAGTTCGGCCTCGTCAACCACGCCATTGCCATTCTCATCCCTGTTTCTGGACAGGCAGGCATAATATCCTTTAAGGACACCGGCACCCCCGGAAAACCAAACGTGGGCCTCCTTGGCATTGCTGGTAACGGAAGTTGTGTAGCCCAATCTCTTGGCAGCCGAAGGCCAGGAGCCAGAGTTTCCAACCCCGAGAAGAATCTTATTGTTGTTCCAGCCATATGAGTCATCCAGACCGGTTGTAGAAGCCGCCGTACCGAAATCCGACCGTCCTGTCTCATTCCAGGTCTCGATACCGAAGGCCTCGATAGAGGCATTGTCCGTCTTGTAGGTAGTCCTTATGGAGCGCTGCGATATCTGGAAAAGATATGTCGGGTACAATGTGGAATTGCCGTCTGCTGAGGTCCGGCTCGTAGGATTCAGAATCAGGACACGGTTCTCAGCATTGACAAACTCCGGCCAGGAAGCATCGTTCCCATTGTCGGGCCGTTTGCTATAATAATACTCATCCACATAGGCCTGGACATAGACTTTGCCGCCGCGAACAAGGAAATGCTCAGTCCCGGACAAGCCGGTTCCGGATGAGACTTTATTTTCCGCCGTCTTAAGTTCCAATGCCAGCTGCCGGATATCCACAAGCCCGGTCCCGTCGGCAGGATAAGCATTCAGGGACGTCGTGCTGGCAGGCTTGCCGAACTTCACCCAGCCATAGTCCACGCCATCAAGTGCCTTGATGGCACCATTGGCATCCAGCACCTCATACCTGTCCATCGCATTGTATGGCGACTTGACAATGATGGTAGGATTCTGGCAGCCGCTCAATGAGAATGTGAGCAGGCAGGACTCATAATGCGAGTCCAGCACCAGGTTGGTCTGGTTGGAGACAGCTGTAATGACGCCCTCGGCACCAGGCTGCTGCTCGGTACCGGTCACCTCAGCTACAATCTTGCTGACACCATTCACAGTAACCTTATATTTCTGATACTCATTGCGGTTCACCGTGAAATTCTTGTACGACTCTTCTGTCTTGGCAGAGAAATTCCCCAGATGGATGGTGTATTCCACATTGCCGATATAGCTTGCACCCGTATATTCACCCTTCACGACAATGAAGGTGCTGTTGGCAGGGGCATTGGTCCATGTCTTATTTTCCGGAGCAGCCCCCTGAGTCCCTGTCCAGACATCCCTGGCCTCATAAGTGGTCGAAGTGCCGGCAGCCTGCACATTCTCCAGCATGAAGAACTCAATCCCTCCGGAGCCGGTCACCTCAATGTCCTTCACATTGCCATA
>JAQXHU010000018.1 GCA_029007435.1 Bacteroidales bacterium | reverse complement strand
AATCTTGCCCTTGTTTCGAAATACGAGTCCTGGATGGACGGTACAATGGTGAGGATTGATGCGGACTGCAATATTGTAAATTTTGTTCCAAAGGACGCTTTCGACTACTCCCAGGCGGACAAGTATTACAAGACAGTCAATATTTACAAGTTCAGCCGTGAATTTTCAAAGCAGAAATATGTCCCGTTCCTTGAGGCCTACACCAAGGCTGTCGGCAATAATGAATATTATGAGAATGTGCTGAGAATCATCAGTTTCCTGAACAGCCACGAACTGAAGGCTTTGCCTGTCGCCAATGCGAAATGGTATGAGATAGATGACAAGCAGGACCTTGACATTGCCGAGGCGCTCTTCGCTGAGGAGAAAGACATTATCCGGAAATATTACGGCAGGTACGGAGGTTTCTGGAGATTTCCGAAAATGCTGGATTTCTGCTATCTGGTGAATCCGTATTTCGGAGAATCCAGGATAATTGACGAGATGAAGGCCAACTTCGGCACTCTCGTCACTGAATATCCTTCCGGATTGAAAGTCAATACATTGCTCGCATCGAAATGCTGGGGAGTGAAAGAAGACTATATTGTCCCCGGCAACGGAGCGGCCGAGCTTATCAAAGAACTTATGGAGATTCTTCCGGGAACTCTCGGCATAGTGCGTCCGACATTCGAGGAGTACCCGAACAGGCGACGTCCCGAGGAACTGGTGACGTTCATACCCGGCAATGAGGATTTCCGTTATACTGTAGATGACCTGAAGGACTTCTTCGGCAGGAACCGGGCGGACAACATCATTGTCATCAATCCTGACAACCCTTCAGGAAACTTCATTCCTGTAAAAGACCTGCTCTCTCTCGCCGGATGGTGCGGGGAGCGGGAAATCAGGCTGATTGTGGACGAGAGTTTCATCGATTTCAGCGAGGATTATGTGCATAACACTCTCCTGAAAGACAGCATACTGGAAGCTTATCCGAATCTTGTGGTTATGAAGAGCATATCCAAAAGCTATGGAGTTCCGGGCATCCGCCTGGGAGTTCTCTGTTCCGCGGACAAGGCTCTTACGGACAAGATCAGGGCGGCGGTAAGTATCTGGAACATAAACTCTTTTGCGGAGTTTTTCATGCAGATATTCACCAAGTACGAGAAAGATTACCACAGGGCCTGCGAAAGATTCGCGGAGGAGCGTGACAGGTTCGGAAAAGAGCTCTCGCGGATAGGTTTCCTGCGGGTAATGCCGTCGCAGGCCAACTATTTCCTGTGCGAAATAAGGCCTCCGCAGACTGCCTGCTCTCTTGTGCTCTCGATGCTCAAGAGGTTCAATATCCTTACACGCGACTGCTCCGGAAAAGCCGGGCTTGGCGGCGGGCAATATATGAGGATTGCAGTCAGAAGCAGGGAGGACAACGACAGGCTGCTTGATGCGTTCCGTGTAATTGAGAAAGAGCAGGGCCTATGCTGACTGTGACTATATGCGGAGGAGGAGGGCTCGGGCATACGTGCGCAGGAATGTTCTCCAGGCTGGACGGCATCAGAGTCAATATGCTGACTTCCCGTCCGGAGAAATGGAACCGTACGTTTGAGGTGACCAGACCTGACGGGGAAGTCCTGATTGGAAAACTTTCATCCGTCACTTCCGAGCCTGAGGCGGTGATTCCGTCAAGTGACATTGTTCTGCTCTGCCTCCCAGCATATCTCGTTGAGGAAACGCTTGAGAAGATTGTCCCGTTTCTTGGAGCCGGCACCGCGGTCGGCACTGTGGTGTCCAATTCCGGTTTCTTCTTCTGCTGCCACAGCATTCTGCCTGCGGACACTCCGGTATTCGGATTCCAGAGGGTCCCGTATGTGTCCAGAGTGATTGAATACGGAAGACGGGCCAGCCTGCTTGGTGACAGGCCTGAAATAATTGTGGCAGAGGAAAATGTGAAGGACAGGGATTCGTTTGCCGTCCTGTTGGAGAGGCTTTTTGCGGAGAAAGTGGTCTTCGCCGACAGTATATATGAAGTCACTCTCAGCAACAGCAATCCTATTCTCCATACCGGCCGGCTGTACACAATGTGGAAGGACTGGGACGGAAAGCCTTTTCCGGAACGGGGATATTTTTACCGTGAATGGACGGTCGAGGCTTCCCGGCTGGAAATAGAGATGGACAGGGAATTCTTCAGCCTGCTTGAAGTATTGGGAGTTAGCACGGAGCATATCGATACTCTTCTTGTTCATTATGAAGCGGAGGATGCAGAGGGTATGACCGCAAAGATAAAGAGCATAGAGTCGTTCAAGAACATCGAGTCTCCTATGGTAGAGGTTGAAGGCGGATGGGAGCCGGATTTCAACAGCCGGTATTTCACCGAGGATTTCCCTTACGGCCTGAGGATGATATATGAACTCGCCCACAGGAATGGTGTCTCCTGTCCGAATATCGACAAGGTTTTTGAGTGGGGAATGGAAAAATGTCAGGGGAGGAGATGATATGGGAGTTGATATAACACGCAAGGATGTCATCTGGAGCTATGTGGCGAAGTTCTTCCTGATAGGGTCAGGGCTCGTGACTCTGCCTCTGATTCTCAATATGCTGACCAGTGAGGAGGTAGGTATGAACTACCTGATGCTCACGGTAAGTTCGATTGTCGGCCTCCTGGACTTCGGATTCTCGCCTCAGTTCGGACGCAATTTCACATACGTCAACAGCGGGGCCCGATCTCTTTTGAAGGAAGGGGTTATGGAGGAGACGGGAGGTGAGGTGGACTGGCATCTGCTCTCGGTCCTGATAAAGACTGCCAGATATGTATATACCAGGCTCTCATTGATTGCCCTTGCGGTGATGCTGACTTTCGGGACGGCCTATATCTGGTATCTGACCGAGGGCTTTACAAATATTCGCAACTCTCTGTATATCTGGATATTGTACTCGTTTTCGACGTATTTCAACATATATTTCTCCTACTATTCCAGCCTGCTCACCGGCAGCGGGATGGTGAAGGAGGCGTCACAGGCGGCCATCCTGTCGAAGTCAGCATATATGCTGCTCTGCGTCCTGTTCCTGCTTTTGGACTGGGGGCTGTTCGCGGTTGTCGCCGCCAATTTCATCGCCCCTTTCGTCCAGCGCCTGTTCTGCTACAGGGTGTATTTCACTCCGGAACTGAAATCGCGTCTTGACGTGGCGGTCTCAAAGGAGGAAATCAATTCCACTTTCAAGGTCATCTGGTTCAATGCCAAAAAGTTGGGCATCAATTTCCTCGGAGCTTATGCGGTGAACAAGATGGGGATGTTCATCATCGGTTTCTTCCTTCCTCTTGCAGTAATCGGTTCCTACGGCCTGCTGACCCAGCTCTCCACTATTGTGTCGGGTGTCGCAAATACATTGTTCGTCACATATCTTCCAAAACTCTCAAATCTGCGGGTAACAGGCAGGAAGGATGAGCTTCGTAGGACAATCTCGTTTTCCGTGGTGACAGGGCAGATTGTGATGTTGGCAGGGGCCCTCGCGATACTGTTCGTTGTGCCTCCTTTCCTGAAATTGATTCATTCATCCACCGGGCTCCCGTCCCTCGGAATATGCGCCCTGTACCTGCTCGTCACCGCCCTGGAACTCAACCATTCCGAGTTCGCTTCAGTGATATCCACTTCGAACCGTATCCCTTATGTGGTCCCGAGCCTGATATCGGGCGGAATGATAGTGCTGTTGACATTCATTGTGCTGAAATATACGGGAGCCGGGCTGCTAGGCGTGGTTCTCGTGCAGGGAGTCGTGCAGGCTGCGTACAACAACTGGCGCTGGCCGTTGTGGGTGTTCCGGGAACTGGAGATGTCGGTGCCGGGATTCTATTCTGACGGGTTCGCAGTGTTGGGTAATAAAATTTCAAGTGTATGGAAATCAATGCTGAAGAGTGCCTGAAGGCCAATGACAACCTGTACTTGCAGGCAGATGTGGAGTCTGTTCCGGTGAAGGACCGTGCGGATGGTGCAACTCCTGTCGTGTCCATAGTGATTCCGGCTTACAAGCGTGTCTCAATGCTGAAGGATGCGCTCTCATCGGCATTGTCCCAGGATACCGGCCTTCCTTATGAGGTGGTAGTCGTTGAGGACAATCCTGAGCCCGACACTGGAATCGGCTCATATCTGGCCGGGATAGATGATTCCCGCCTGAGATATCTAAAGAATGTTTCCAATCTGGGTCTTGTCGGCAATTTCAACCGTGCGTTGACCGTCGGAAGGGGAGAAATCACCGTCATTCTTCACGATGACGATTTCCTTCTGCCGTCTTATGTCCGTGAGATTGTGCGAATTATGGAAGTCCGACGTGATGCTGACATTGTCTGCCCCAGGCCGCTCAAATGGCGTGACGGCACTCCTCTGGCACTGCCGGAGGACGACGGCCGCCCTGCAAAGCTGTGGAAGCCCCTGACCTCCTGGGAGCCTTTCTGCCGGACCTTCATACCTACTGGGATGGCCATAAGACGCTCTTCCATTGCCCGTTCCGGCGGATTTGACTATATTTCCGGGCCGTCCACAGACCTCTATTTCATTGTCCGTGCCGGGCTTTCAGGACTGAATTATTATAATTACGACAAGATCCTGTTCGTTTACAGGTGGTCGGAAAACGAGTCCCTGAAATTCAGCACGAGATGTGCCTTCGTCGAAGCAGGATTCCCGCTCCGCCGTCATCTCCTGTCACGCAGCCGCATCCCGAGGTTCATTACGAAGGCCCTCTTGGAGAATTATTCATTCCGGGCTTTAGAGGACATCAGGACCAATTTCCCTGATATGGAGTTCGACCCCTCGTCCCTGACCCTTCCGTCTTCCCCTGTACGGAGATGGTTCAATGCGAAAACGGCGGACATCACTGCCGCCGTGCTCCGTATGAGAAAATATTTATATCCTTCGCTGTAAATAATGGAGATTTCCGTTTGCCCGGATTCCTCCACTCTCTGCGCCTGGACAGGTGACCGCCGTTATTTTTCAGTCTCTACCTTATGGTATGCCTCAAGAGCCTTGCCAAGCACAATCAGCGCTCTCTCAAGGTCTTCTTTCTTAAGTACATAGGCCATCCTCACCTGATTTGACCCGAGACCTGGAGTCGCATAGAATCCGGCTGCGGGAGCCATCATTACAGTCTCTCCAATGAATTCGGGTTTCGGTTTCTCAGGTCCTGGCAGCAACCCTCCGAAATGTATTCCGTCATCTTCCGGCTCAGGTTCCTCTTCTTTCCAGCAGAAATCGGTCAGGCACCATTTGCAGAAATCCTCGGCGTTCTTCACCGGCAGGCTTGCAACGGTGTAAAATGCTCCCTGTGGAAGAGGGGAATGCACGCCCGGGATGCGGTTCAGCCCTTCAATGAAGAAATCCCTGCGGGACTTGTATTCATTGAAGCATTCTTCTGAATATAGTTCCGTCCCATCTATTGATGCCTCGGCAGCAATCTGGCCGAGAAGCGGCGGGCTGAGCCTTGACTGGCAGAAGCGCATAATGCCGTCCATAACTTCTTTATTGCGGCTCACTACCATTCCCACCCTGATCCCGCATTCGGAGTAACGCTTTGATACGGAATCAACTACAATGACATTCTCCTCTATTCCGAACAAGGTCAGGGCAGAAACGTAAGGTTCTCCGTTATAAACGAATTCCCTGTAAACCTCGTCGGCTATGAGGAAAAGATTGTGGTCGCGCACAAGGTCACGCAACTGGAACAGTTCTTCAGGAGTGTACAGATATCCGGTCGGGTTGTTCGGATTGCAGATGAGAATCGCTTTCGTTTTCTCAGTGATGGCTTTCTCGAAATCAGCTGCGGAAGGGAGGGCGAATCCGTCCTCTATCCGTGAGGTTACGGCTTTGACCACCAGCCCCGCGGCTTTGGCGAAACTGAGGTAGTTGGCATAACCCGGCTCGGTGATTATGACCTCGTCTCCCGGATCGAAGCAGGTGAGGAATGTGGCGAGTAATGCCTCGGAACCTCCTGATGTCACTATGATTTCTTCAGGAGACAGCTCTATTCCGAATTTACTGTAATATCTTGTCAGTCTTTCCCTCAGGCTCTTGATTCCGTTGCTTGGACTGTATTCCAGAGTTTTCCTGTCAATATGCCGGAGTGCGTCCAAAGCCTGCTCCGGAGTTGGCAGGTCAGGCTGGCCGATGTTCAGATGATAGACTCTCACTCCTTTCTGTTTCGCGTTTTCGGCGAATGGCGCAAGCTTCCTGATAGGTGAAGCCGGGAGAGATGCGCCTCGTTTGGATATCTCTGGCATAGGTATTTGTATTTTTATGCAGCTAATTTAAACGTTTTCGGATTTAAAACAAATAGAAATCAGCGAAAATTGCGATGAATTGGGAAATAATGCTTAAATTTGAAAATCTATTTTCTGAATTTGCGAAACTTGAGTTTTCAATATATGGACGACAGGCACAAGGAAGTATTGCTCAGGACGATGCGGGATTTTATGAAGTTCTGCGGCAAGGCAGGGCTGAGATGGTATCTCGCTTTCGGGGCGTCTATCGGAGCGGTCAGGCACAAAGGAATGATTCCGTGGGATGATGACATAGATGTCTATATGCCGCGTGCGGACTATGAAAGATTTCTTGCAATGAAAGGGCGTATCGGGGAGATTGCCGGAGGTTCGCTTGAGGGCGAGTATGATATTTTCGGCCCCCGTGTAAGCAGTGAGGATATGCCTTTCCAGATAACTAAATTCTGCGATATGAACTCCTCGATATGGGAGCAGGAGCGCTACCCGTCAGTTTACGGGGTCTTCATTGATGTCTTTCCGCTCGACAATTGCACTGATGACATCCAGTCGGCGCAGCGATTCAAGGATTCATATCACCAGGCGTTCAAACATTACCGCAGGAGTTTCCGCAGGCACACTTTCAGGGCCTGGATTGACTCTCTCAAGGAGGGCAACCTGCATTACTGCACTTCCACGCTGCTGGATTTGTTCTATTACAGGCCACGCAAGAAATCTTTGAAAGAGAGGTTCATAGCTATGGACAAGTCTCTCTCCGGAGCTTCAGGGGACTGGCTGATAACCTATGCGGCATATTCTGATGCGTCCAAGGTCGCGTTTCCGGCCGGGTGGGCCGCCTCGTCCACGGAAGTCCCGTTTGAAAATATGTCTGTGCCTGTTCCTTCTGGCAATGATATGATTCTCAGGAAGATATATGGAGACTATATGCAGCTTCCCGCCAAGTTCGAGCGCATCTCTAATCACGGCCAGTACTTTATGGATTTCACCAGGAGGATGACGGTTGATGAAATCCGCACGGAAATTGACAAAGGCCTGAGAGACAAGTATTCCGGTTGACGGGAGGTTATATGAGAGTTCTGTGGATTTCCAACACTCCATCGAATTATGAGCCTTTCAAAGACGGAAAGAACTGGGGTTCAGGATGGATATCTTCTCTTGAGAAGGAGGTGGCTTCGAAAGTGACTCTTGCGGTTGCTTTCAAAGTCAGGCGTCCGGAATCCGGACCGGTTGTCCGCAACAGCGTCGCATATTATCCGATATATGATCCATTCGACTCGGGCAGATCTTCCAGAGTCCGCAAACTTTTTACCGGGAACTCATCCCAACTGTCCTGGTTCCTGTCTTCTCTCCTATCGGTCATCAGGGAATTCAAACCTGACGTTATCGAGGTTTTCGGCTCCGAGCATCCGTACGGAATGATTGCATCTTTTACAGAAGTGCCTGTAGTTCTGCATATCCAGGGTATCTTGAAAGAGTGTCTCGGCCGTTTTCTGCCGGAGGGTATGGGGCTTGTCCGCTATTTCGGCTCAGGCGGATCATTTTCCGGCCGCGTAGGAAAATTCTATCACTGGCTGAATATGCGCCGCAGGTCGGCTGATGAGGAAAAAGTCCTGAAGACTGTGCATTATTTTTTCGGAAGGACGGAATGGGACAAGGGCATTGTCCTGTCAATGAATCCTTCGGCTGAATATTTCCATCTTGACGAAATCCTTCGCGCTCCGTTTTATGAACTTGCGGGAACCTGGAGTCCATCCGGCAATGTTGTGATTGTGACCACAATCAGCGAACCGCCGTACAAGGGAATGGATGTGGTTCTCAAGGCCGCCTCCATATTGAAAAACAGGTATGGGATGAAATTTTCCTGGAAGGTGTTCGGAAATGTCAATGTCCCATTCTTCGAAAAGTTCACCGGGATAACCGCTGAAGAATGCGGGGTTGTCCCGATGGGCGTCGCTTCAGCTGAGAATATTGCTTCAGAGCTTACATCCGCTTCCGTATATGTGCATCCGTCTTATGTTGACAACAGCCCCAACAGTCTGTGCGAAGCCCAGATGATTGGGGTTCCCGTGGTGTCTTCGGCTGTCGGCGGTGTACCGTCGCTTATTGAAGATGGCGTGGATGGAATTCTTGCGCGGCCGGGAGATGCTGAAGATTTCGCTTCCAGGATTGAGTCATTGCTGTCAGGCAAGATTGATGCCGTGTCAATGTCGGCAGCCGGGGTTTCCCGTGCGGCTTCCCGTCACGACAGGTCCGGCATTGTCAATAACCTGCTTGCCTATTATGCGTTTATGATGCGCTAAGCCGTATTTCATTTGCCATTGCGCCCAATAATTATTATCTTTGCAAGATTAGTGTAAAAAACGATTAACGATGGCGTTAGTAGATATAATCAAAAAGGTGTTCGGAACCAAGTCCGACCGTGATATGAAAAAGGTCAAGCCTTTGCTTGACAAAGTGTTATCCGCATACGAGACGATTGATAAACTCACGAATGACGAACTCAGGGCTCATTCTGAGGAACTGAAGAGAAGACTCCGCGAGGTTGAGGAACCGTTCGAGAGCAGGATTGCCGAGATCAAGGCGCAGCTTGAGAGCGATATCCCTGTGAAACAGAAAGAGTCTCTTGCAACCGAGTCAGACAAACTTGTTAAAGATGAGGATGCTGCGATAGAGAAAATGCTTGAGGAGATTCTTCCTGAAGCATTTGCGATAATGAAGTCCACTGCCCGCAGGTTCGCCCAGAATCCTGTTGTCGAGGTCAGCGCTTCTGAATTCGACCGTAAACTCAGCGTTTCACACGATTTCGTCCAGATAGATGGAGACAAGGCTCTTTGGCAGAATCACTGGATTGCCGGAGGTAACGAGGTGACCTGGGATATGGTGCATTATGACGTCCAGCTCATCGGCGGTATCATCCTGCATCAGGGCAAGATTGCAGAGATGGCTACCGGTGAGGGAAAGACTCTCGTCGCCACACTGCCGGTTTTCCTGAACGCTCTTGCAGGAAAAGGAGTGCACGTTGTCACGGTCAACGACTATCTCTCCAAACGAGACTCCGAGTGGATGGGGCCGCTCTATATGTTCCACGGTCTGTCTGTTGACTGTATCGACAAGCACGAGCCGAACAGCGACTCCCGCAGGAAGGCGTATGAGTGTGACATCACTTTCGGAACCAACAATGAGTTCGGTTTCGACTACCTCAGGGACAATATGGCCTCAAGGATGAACGACCTTGTCCAGCGCAAGCACCATTTTGCCATTGTGGATGAGGTTGACTCTGTCCTCATTGACGATGCGAGGACTCCTCTCATCATTTCCGGACCTGTGGCAAAGTCCCAGAATGACGAGCAGTTCAAGCAGTTCCGGCCGTATGTCGAGAAACTTTACGCCAATCAGAAAGCTCTCATTACCAAAACTCTGAACGACGCCAAGAAGGCAATTGCCAACAGGGACGAGGCTCTCGGCGGAAAGCTTCTTTTCAGATGTCATAAAGGATTGCCTAAATATCAGCCGCTCATCAAGTTCCTCAGCGAACCGGGTATGAAGCAGCTGATGCAGAAAGCTGAGAATTTCTATATCCAGGACAATGAGCGCCAGATGCCTGAAGTCACTGATCCTCTGTTCTTCGTGATTAACGAGCAGCAGCATTCGGTGGATTTGACTGACAAGGGACACGATATGCTGGCCGCCGAGGTGTCGGAGCCGGATTTCTTTGTGCTTCCAGATGTCGGCTCCCAGATAGCGACAATCGAGCATTCAGCCCTAAGCCTCGCCGAGAGACAGGCCAAGAAAGATGCGCTGATGGAGGATTTCGCATTGAAGAGCGAGCGCGTACATACTATGCTCCAGCTCCTCAAGGCTTATTCAATGTTCGAGAAGGATGTTGATTACATCATAGTTGACGGCAAAGTCAAGATTGTGGACGAGCAGACGGGCCGTATTATGGAGGGCCGCCGCTGGAGCGATGGACTTCATCAGGCTGTCGAGGCCAAGGAAAATGTGACAGTGGAAGCCGCCACCCAGACATTTGCGACTATCACTCTCCAGAACTATTTCCGTATGTACCACAAGCTTTCAGGTATGACCGGTACGGCGGAGACTGAGGCTGGCGAGTTCTGGTCCATCTACAAACTTGATGTCGTGGTCATTCCTACCAACAGGCCTGGAATCCGCAAGGACAATGATGACCTTATCTACAGGACAAAGAAAGCGAAATACGCCGCAGTCATCAACAAGGTCGCCGAGTTGCGCGCTGCCGGAAGACCGGTGCTTGTCGGCACCACTGACGTGGATACTTCAGAACTCCTGAGCCGAATGCTCAAGATGCGCGGCATCCCTCACAACGTTCTCAACGCCAAGCAGTTCGCAAGGGAAGCTGAGATTGTTGCACAGGCAGGACAGTCAAGCACGGTCACCATTGCCACCAATATGGCCGGCCGTGGAACCGATATCAAACTTTCTCCTGAAGTAAAAGCTGCGGGAGGACTTGCCATCATCGGTACCGAGCGTCACGACAGCCGCCGTGTGGACCGTCAGCTCAGAGGCCGTGCCGGACGTCAGGGAGACCCGGGTTCATCTACTTTCTATGTGTCTCTTGAGGACAAGCTTATGAGGCTCTTCGGCTCCGAGAGAATTGCCGCTGTGGTGGACAAACTCGGTATGACGGACGAGGACGCCCTTGAGTCGCGAATGCTTTCAAGCAGTATCGAGAAGGCCCAGCGGAAGGTGGAGGAGAACAACTTCGGCATCCGTAAGAGGCTCCTTGAGTATGATGATGTTATGAACTATCAGCGTGAGGCCATCTATTCCAGAAGGCGCAACGCGATGTCGGGAGAGAGGATTGAAATCGACGTTATGAATATGATGATTGACGCATCTGAGGTCATTGTGAACAACGCCGAAGGAATGAGCTATGAGGACTTCTCTTCTTATCTTATGGCCCAGCTTTCCATTGACCCCGGGTTCGATGCAGGTTTCTATGGAAATGCAAAACCTGATGAGATCAAGAACAGGCTCACCGAGCAGATGAAGACTGTCTATGACAGAAGAATGGAAGCTATGGTGACAAAGGTCTATCCGTTCATCAAGGACGTCTATGAGAAGCAGGGGGAGAGATGGCAGAATATCGCAGTGCCGATTACTGACGGACGCAAGGTTCTGAATCTTGCTTTCAATCTCAAGAAAGCATATGAGACGAATGGAAAAGAACTTGCCAAGTCATTGAGCAAGACCATTATACTCTACCAGATTGACGACCACTGGAAGCAGCAGCTCAGGGATATGGATGACCTGCGCCAGTCTGTCCAGAATGCCGCCTACGAGCAGAAAGACCCTCTCGTGATTTACAAGCTTGAGAGCTACAATCTGTTTGCTGCAATGCTTGAGGCGCTTGACAAGGATGTGCTTTCATTCCTGTTCCGTTCCTCAATTTATCTCCGCGAGCCTGACCAGGCGCAGCCTGCACGTGAACCGCAGCAGCCAAGGACAGATATGAGCAGGATGAATACACAGCACGGCGAACTGACCACTAACTCCGGACAGCCTAAGTCCAAGATGCCGGTGCACGTGGAGAAACGGGTCGGCAGAAATGATCCTTGTCCTTGCGGGTCGGGACTCAAGTACAAGAACTGCCACGGAAAAGGATTGGTATAAACAGACAAGAAAACAGATAGAAAGTAAATGAGCACAAAACCACAGACTCCTGCTGTAAATGTGAATGAGGTCAGCAGGATTTCGACCGGTTCGGTTATCAAGGGAGAGATAAGCTCTCCGAATGACATCAGGATTGACGGCACATTTGAGGGCAGGATTGTATGCTCCGGAAGAGTTGTTGCCGGAGAGAAAGCCCAGATAAAAGGCGACATTGTCTGCGAGAATGTGGATTTCTGGGGAAAACTTGAGGGCAGCCTTTATGTCAAGGACACCCTTACGCTTAAGGACACCTGCTCTGTACAGGGTGACCTCCATATCAAACGTCTTGTAGTGGAACTCGGTGCGCATTTTGACGGAACCTGCAAGATGCTGACTGACGGTGAACTGGACAAGATGTCAGGCGCTCTTTCGGGCCAGAAGCCGGCACAGAAACCGTCAGCCCAGGCTTCAACACCCGCTGTCTCATAACCGATTGACTATGGCACATACGATTGAAGAAAAACTCGCGCAGTTCGCCCGTGTTCTTGAGATAATGGACAGGCTGCGTGAGAATTGTCCGTGGAATGGGGCTCAGACTATGGAGTCTCTCAGGCCGATGACTGTGGAGGAAGTCTATGAGCTCAGTGACGCTATATTGAAGAAGTCTGACAAGGATATCGAGAAGGAGCTCGGCGATGTTCTCCTGCATATTGTTTTTTATTCCAGGATAGCACAGGAACAGGGACGTTTCGATGTCGCCGATGTTATGGAGAGACTGTGCGAGAAGATGATTTTCCGTCACCCTCACGTTTTTTCAGACACCAAAGTTGCTGATGCGGAGGAAGTATCTGAAAACTGGGAGATGCTCAAGACTAAAGAGAAAGGTGGCAACAAAAGGATTCTTTCCGGTGTCCCGGATTCACTGCCACCGATATTGAAAGCATATGCTATGCAGGACAAGGCCCGCGGCGTGGGCTTTGACTGGGAGTGTCCGTCCCAGGTATGGGACAAGGTAAAGGAGGAGCAAGGTGAGTTCCAGGCTGAGCTTGAGGCTATGGCTGTTGAGGAGCGGGGCAGGGAAGTGAATGTGAACGCAGCTCCTGTGAAGGGCTCTGCAAGGGACAGGGCTGAGGAGGAACTCGGTGATTTTATGTTCGCCGTTGTCAATGCCGCCAGACTTTACGGCCTGAATCCCGATACGGCGCTCAACCGTGCCTGTGACAAATTCCGCCGCCGTTTCACCTATCTTGAGGAGAACACAATAAGAAAGGGCCGCAATCTGAC
>JAQXHU010000017.1 GCA_029007435.1 Bacteroidales bacterium | reverse complement strand
TATTTCATCAAAGCGCTGCGGAACTGGGCTTTTGAAGGAATGTCAAGCCCGTTGGTAGGCTCATCAAGATAAAGATACCGGCATCCGAGCGAAAGCGCGAATGAGATATAGGTCTTCTTGAGCTGGCCGGTTGACATTGTGTTCATCTTCTTGGAAGGGTCATTCTCAAAGAGTTCCATTATCTCAAGGAATGTGTCCATATTGAAATTCGGCCAGAACTGTCCCGCCTCCATTGCGAATGTGGAAGCCTTCATTGCAATATTCTGAATGTCGTCGCCAAGATAATACTGGGACTCGAGAGTGGATGGTTTGCGGGTATACGGGTCAAGTCCGTCAACTCTTATGCTACCCTCCAAGGGCTTCTTGAGTCCGCAGAGAAGAGTGAGCAATGTGGTTTTTCCCACACCGTTCTCACCGAGAAGGCCGTAAATCCGGCCCGGCTCCAATGTCATCGTTATGTTTTTCAGTACAGGCACTGCGCCGTAGCTGAAACCAAGGTTGTCGATTTGAATCATAGTGTATGAGTTTATTAATACACTGCAAATGTACAACCTTTTTTTATTTCTGCAATAGTTTTAAAGAAAATTTTTGCAAAAATTATTTTCTATTTAAGAATAAGGAATTTAAGAGGCCAAAAATCAACCTGAGAAATACCGCAACAAAATAAAGACATATGGATATCACCACGACGAACCCCAACTGGGAAAACAATTCAGTCCAAGGCCTGACATAGGCGATGACTGCGGCGGCATTTATCAAAAAGGCAAGAATGAAGCAGACAAGGAACACCTTCATTTCCCTGCTGATTCTTGACGAAGTAATGACAATATCTTTCATAATCAGAATTTCATATAAGGTATTTTATAATAGTCAGGAAATCTGATTGTTCTCTGCTCGTCCATAGCCTTGTTGCCGAGAAGGCAGAGAACAGTGGCGCAATAAGCCTCTTCCACAACATTGGCAGCCCGTTCCCCCGTGATGCAGCTCGTGCAGAAAGCGGAGAGGATTGTATCGGAACCGTCATTGACAGCGCCTATCATACTCTGCCCTCCATTGACACTCACATTTCCTTCCACAACAGAATGAGGGGTGGATGCCATGCGCAGCTCAGGACGCCAGCTCGGACCTGCAAGAGGAACGGACGAGAACACCTTGTCCCTGACATTTCCGAGAAGCTGCTCGATACCTGACTTCGAGTTATCCTCTTCCAGATAATATACCCCTTTGGTGAGATCCATTGTCCCGCGGCTGCCGAGAATCTGGTCTTCCATACCATTGAACTTATTGGAAATCAATGATTCATAATTAATTTTCCGGCCGTCAGCATATCGGTAGATAACATTCACGGAATCATAAACTTCCCTGCCGTCCTTCCAATATACTATGTCGCCCATCCCGGTGATAGTCTCAGGAATCTTCCCTACAGCGAGATTGCAGACTTCGAGCTGGTGGCAGGCCAGTTCTGTCATCAGGCCTCCTGAATAGTCCCTGTAAAGCCTCCAGTTGATGGAGCGCTCAAGCTCCGGTGATGGCACAGGCCTCCGCCAGTCCGCATTCCTGAACCAATGGCAGCGCATACCTACAATGTCACCGATAGTGCCGGACTTGATCATCTCTATTCCTTTGATGTATTTTTCATCATACATCCTCTGCATACAGAAATACAGGGCTCTGTCGCTCTGCTGGTAAGCATCATATATCGCCTTGCATTCATCCAGCGTCCTGGCCATAGCCTTCTCGCAGAAAACATTCTTTCCTGCGGACAGGGCGTCAAGGACCACCGGAGCGTGCATATGCAGCGGAGTGGCCACGATCACTCCGTCAATGCTCTTGTCTTCGAGGAGTTCACGATAGTCCCTGTACAGTTTCGCCCCCGGACAAAGTGCGGCGGCCTGCTGGAGATTCGGCTCATATACATCACACAGCGCCACAATCTCCACATGCTTCATAAGCAGCAGATTATGAATATGGTACTGTCCCCTGGAGCCTGTGCCAACAAGAGCTATACGTGCCTTGCTGCCAGTAATATCACGCATTTTCTCCTCAGTGCAGCCTGCCAGCCAGGGAGCGTACGCCAGGACAGCTGCACCTCCTGCTACATTGCCTAGATTCCTGATGAAATCCCTTCTCGAAATTTCCGATTTTTCACTCATCGTCAGTTCAGATTAAATATTTTCATTTCCGTATCCGGAAAATTTGTTCTTATATTATTCACAGCTGCATCATCTGCCACCATCAGGGCTGTGCTCAATATTTCAGCCTCCAGCGGATCTTCACTGATGACACAGGCTATTCTCCTCGCACAGCAGGCTTTTCCGGTGTGAGGGTCGATTATGTGCCCCGTATATCCCGGAGTATTGCCGGATGTCGACAACGCATTGTCCTTCAGTCTGAAATCCGCTATCACCTGTCCTGTAAATGGAGATGGGAGGCTCACTGGCCAGCAGTCACCACAGGGATGCGCACCCACAGCATAAACCGAACTGTCGCCAAAATCCACAAAGGCATTCTTAACATTCTTGTCCTTCAACACATCAGCAATCTTCCTCAATGCAAAACCTTTGGCGAAGCCTCCGAAATCAAGTGACACTCCCTGCACAGATGGTTTCAGCACATTTCCATCAAGTTCCAGCCCGGCATCCGGATTTCCGGCAATATCGAAATATCCTCCGGTCCTGTCCCTGAATTCAATACACTCTGCTACAGCCTGCCTCATTTCATCGCCAAGAGTCACCGCAAGTCCTGAAGACAGTTCCCTGTTCACTTCAGACACCTCGCTTTCAGGATCGAACCGGTTCATGCGCCGCTCGCATTTCTCCAAAATTTCAGTACATAATCTCCAGAACTCCAACACTTTATCCTCATCTTCACCGATGACGATGATATCGAACCTTGTCCCCATCACCAGCGGGACATTGCCACGGAAAATCTTTCCCTCCAGAGAATATTCATAATTCGGAGCCGTCATCGTACGGAATCTCACTTAATGACAGGTCCGGCAGGCTCAGGATGATGCTCCGGATTCCTGTCGTCATAATAATAAAGCCCCAAAGAATCAAACAGCCTGTAGGCATTCTCCATTCTTCGGGTGAAATCCCCGTAATCCTTTTTCTCCGCAGGAGTCCAGGCCGCCTCCGCAAGGGCACATATCCGCGGGAATGTCAAAAAGTCCAGACGGTCCTCATTATGAACCAGTTCGGACCATAGATTGGCCTGCATGCCCATAATGTACCTTTCCTCTTCCGCTGTGATTTCCCATTCCTTGAACCACGGGTCGGGGAAAGCATACACATCCTCAAGCGGACAGCATCCGTCCCATTTGCGGCCGACATTGTGCGAATCATTTTGCACAAAATCGAAATAAAGCGGTTTTCTCGGGCACATCACTGTCGCGAATCCTCCGTCAAGAGCCTTCTTCAGAGAGTGAGGCCGGTCGTGCCTCCACCACGTGATGCAATTCACTGAATTGTCCAGAGGGAAATCCAGCATATCGTCCCATCCTAGAACCTTCTTTCCCATAACTTTCAATGAATCAGTCATTCTGTGGATGAAATACCCTTCAGCCTCCTTTATTGTGGAAAGTCCCTCCCTCTGCATCATTGACTTGACGTACGAGTCAGCGAGCCAGGCGGAACTACCGAATGATACCTCATCCCCACCTATGTGAATATATTCCGAATGGAAGAGAGATGCCACTTCCCGCAGAATAGAGGTGAGATATGAATATGTTTCTTCCTTGCCAACATTGAAAGTGAAATCCTTGAACTGCGGAGTGCCACCTCCGTTGAACTGAGGATATGCCCTGTTGGCAGCCGATGCGTGACCCGGCATATCTATCTCCGGAATCACCTCGATATGAAGCGAAGATGCATAAGAGACAATCTCGCTGATTTCCTCCTGGGTATAATAGCGCACCGGAGCGCCAGGATCGCTGTAATTGCCGCGACCTCCAACCACGGTCAGCAACGGCCAGCCTTTAATCTCAATCCTCCATCCAGGAGCGTCTGTCAGATGCCAGTGGAAACGGTTGAGTTTGTAATAGGCCATAATGTCGAGAATCTGCCTGACTTTCTCCTTTCCGGCAAAATGTCTGGATTCGTCGAGCATATAGCCTCTCCAGCTGTATCTTGGTGAGTCATTGACAGTTCCTGTATAAAGGCCCCCGGCGTCGACCTGCTGGAGCAGGGTCTGGATGCCGTAGAACACGCCTGCCGCATCTCCGCCAGTGATTCTCACTCTGTTTCTGGAAACTGTCATCGAATATGACTCTTCTCCAAGATTCAGGGAATCAACAGCAAGAATTATTGCTCCTGCCTTGTTTCCGGCATTGTCGGCAATGTCGGTTTCAACGCCCCTCTGCCTGAGGCCGGTGGCAAGAAAATCAGCCTCCTGCCCGAGGAGGGCAGGACAGCTGACTGTATTGAACTTGTTTATATCCACACTTTTGTCCGACAGCCGCACATCGGCGGGAGAAGGTATCACATCAGATTTGTGTTCAACTGCCTGTGAGCAGGAAACTGTCAGAGCGAGGGCAAGTGCGGTACCCAAAAGTGATCTGGACATAAGTATTCAGATAATTATTAATGGCGCGCTGGTAGGAACACGGGAGCGTCCGCATCGGAAGACGGCTGGGCGTCTTTGACATAAGGCCAGCTTTTTTTCCACATCACCCTGTCGAGGAGAAGCATCCTGCCCACCTCCACAGCCGAACGGTCAAAAGCGTGATATAGAATCCAGTCCTTTCCGGAATCGTCAGTGACTATCTCCGCATTGTGGCCTGTGCCGGCAAACACCTCGTTGCCGTGAATGAGCACTTCGTAATGGTTCTGAAGCATCGGACGTCCTGCTTTGTCTGTATATGGACCAAAAAGGCTGTCGGAACGGCCTACCACAGTTGTATATGTACTTGACGCTCCTGCGCAGCATGAGCCCACTGATGCGAACATATAGTACTTGCCGCCCTTCTTGAGAATGTAAACGCCCTCGAAAGCGTTGCCGGCTACCTGGACCGGTTTGCAGCCGGCTTTCACGGAAAGGCCGTCCCCGGACAGTTCCACCCAGAATATCCCGTGGAAGCTTCCCCAGAAAAGATATTTCCGGCCTCCGTCCTCAATATAGAATGGATCGATACTGTTACGCACTCCTATTTCCTTGCTGTTAAACATCTTGCCACAGTCCGTGAAAGGGCCTGCAGGGCTGTCAGCCACGGCGCATCCGATACCGCAGTCCCATTCCCCGCCCCATACTGACATCGCATAATACATTACATATTTATCTCCTATCTTATTAATATCAGGAGCCCAGATTCCGGCCTTCGGGACAAAATCAGGTCTTGTCTCATTTGTGAACGCTGTCCCGGCAGCTTCCCAGTCCACCAGGTTGGAGGATTTCATAATGCTGACATTGTGAGCTGTTGCATACAGATAGAATGTGCCGTCCTCCGCCTGAATCACCGTCGGATCGGCCAAACTTCTCGCACAGACAGGATTGGAATAAGATGACCGGGAATTCTTGTCTCCAGGTTCAGAAGCATACGAACGTAAAGCACCGTATGACAGATTGGCAGCAATTACGGCCGCCAAGGCAAAAAGTTTTTCAGTTTTCAGTTTCATCTTAAGCTTAATATTATACTTGATATACAAATATATCAATAATATTTTATTAACTGATTACAGAATTTGGCTTTTCAACAAAAACACTAAAATAGATTACCTTTCGGACATCCGTCTCGCACGGACTTTGCAAATAATTGTTTATATTTGTAAAATGTAACGATATACGCAAAAACGATATAATCACTCAACGATTATCATTAAAAAAACAATATGGACAACAAATTGCAAGAATTGACAGACAGGCTGTACAGCCAGGGCCTGTCCAAAGGAAAAGAGGAGGGCGAGGCTCTTCTCGCCAAAGCCAGGAGCGAGGCTGAAGAGATTGTAGCTGCTGCCAGGAAAGAAGCAGCATCTATCATTGCAAAAGCCGAGAAAGACGCCCAGGACTACAGGACAAAAGTGACCGGGGACCTCAAGATGGCTGCCACCCAGAGCATTCAGGCCACCAAAAAAGACATTGAGAATCTGATTGTGCTGAAAACAACTGGCGAGGCAACTGAAAAGGCGCTTTCTGAAGAGGCTTTCGTAAAGGAACTCATAAAGACGGTTGCGGAGAAATTCAGCGCAACAGAGTCCACAGACCTGAACCTTGTGCTTCCCGAGTCTTTCAAAGCAGGTCTTGAGCCATTCATCAAGTCCGAACTTGCAAAAATGCTCGGCTGTGAAGTTAACGCTTCATTCTCCAAGAAGCTTTCCGGCGGATTCACCATCGGACCGAAAGACGGCAGCTATTTCATCAGCCTGACTGACGAGACTTTCAAAGAGCTGATCTCCGAATATCTGAGGCCGGCCACAAGAAAGCTCATTTTCGGAGAATAACCCATTTCCATACTGATGAACAATTACGAATATATTATAGCAAGTCTTCCTGACATCACCCTGGACTGGAAAGAGTCCGGGGATATGCCGGCCGACTCCCTCGTTTCCTGGATAAAAGACAGTTGTTCCAGCAGAGACAGGGAGCTGATAGACTTTCTCCAGAAGGGCTTCGATTCCGGGAGCCTTGACGGAGAATTCTACAGCAATGCCCTGTCGCACAGGAATCCTTTCATAAGGGAATATTTCCGTTTCGACCTCAATGTCCGCAACGCCAAAGTCAATTATCTGAACAAGGCGCTCGGCAGGGCGGCAGGCACAGACATCTTCCTACAGGACGGAAGAGAATTCGAGGAGGCAGCCAGGACAGAGACAGTTCTCGCATCCGGAGACATACTTTCCCGGGAGCGCGGACTGGACGACCTGATGTGGGACAAGATCGACGAGTTGACCACATTCGACTATTTCGACATTGAAGCCATCCTCGGATTCATCGCCAAGCTTCAGATAGTTATGCGCTGGCGAAATCTTGATCCGGATACAGGAAGGAAGATGTTCGGACGTCTCGTGAATGAAGTCAGAGGTTCGTACACAGGTGTCAGGGACGCGGCCAATGCAGCCGTGGAATAGCGGCGTACAGCTGAAAACAGGATTACAAAGAAAATAGAATAAAGATGAAAACAACAGGAAAAGTAACGGGCATCGTTTCAAACCTCGTCACCGTCGAAGTTAACGGACCGGTGGCGGAGAACGAGCTTTGCTACATCACCCTCGGAGAGACCAGGCTTCTTGCCGAGGTCATCAAGGTGAAAGGCAAGAATGCTTCCGTGCAGGTTTTTGAAAGCACCCGGGGACTTAAAAACGGGGATTCTGTGGAGTTCGAGGGCAGAATGCTCGAAGTGACCCTCGGACCTGGCCTTATGTCCAGTGTCTATGACGGTCTCCAGAACAATCTGGCCACAATGGAAAGCGTGTTCCTCCAGAGAGGCGAATACACCTCCCCGCTGGACCACGAAAAACTCTGGGACTTCACCCCTCTGGCCAAAGCAGGAGACAAAGTAAAAGCCGCCGACTGGCTCGGAGAAGTGAAAGAAGGATGGCTGCCCCACAAGATTATGGTTCCGTTCTCATTCAAAGGAGAATACACAGTCAAATCCGTTGCTGAGGCCGGACAGTACAACATCGACTGCACCATTGCGGTGCTCGCCAGCGAAACCGGTGAGGAAGTGCCTGTGACAATGGTCCAGAAATGGCCTGTCAAAGTTGCGGTCAAGGCTTACAAAGAGAAACCGAGGCCGAACAGGATAATGGAGACCGGCGTCAGAGTTCTCGACACACTCGACCCTATTGCAGAGGGAGGTACCGGATTCATCCCGGGGCCGTTCGGCTGCGGAAAGACAGTGCTCCAGCACGCCATAGCAAAGCAGGGAGACGCCGACGTCATCGTGATGGCAGCCTGCGGAGAGCGCGCCAATGAGGTAGTGGAGATTTTCACAGAGTTCCCTGAACTCATCGACCCTCATACTGGACGTCACCTGATGGAAAGGACGACCATCATCTGCAACACATCGAATATGCCTGTTGCCGCCCGGGAGGCTTCTGTATATACTGCGATGACAATCTGCGAGTACTACAGGGCAATGGGTCTGAAATGTCTGCTTCTCGCCGACTCAACCTCCCGCTGGGCACAGGCCCTCAGGGAAATGTCAAACCGTATGGAGGAGCTCCCTGGAGCCGACGCATTCCCGGTTGACCTGTCATCCATCATCTCAAACTTCTATGCAAGAGCCGGTATGGTGGTACTGAACAACGGAAGCACCGGAGCTGTCACATTCATCGGAACTGTTTCTCCGTCAGGAGGTAACCTCAAAGAGCCGGTGACAGAGTCCACGAAGAAGGCCGCAAGATGTTTCTACGCACTTGAGCAGAACCGCGCCGACCAGAAGAGATATCCTGCAGTCAACCCTATCGACTCATACTCCAAATATCTGGAATATCCTGAAATCCGTGAGTATCTTGACGAGAAAGTAGAGAAAGGCTGGGTGGACAAGGTGAACCTTGCGAAGAACATCATCAGGCAGGGACGCGACGCAGCCGAGCAGATCAACATTCTCGGAGATGACGGAGTTCCTATCAGCTATCACGAGACATTCTGGAAATCGGAGCTTCTCGACTTCGTTTTCCTGCAGCAGGACGCATTCGACGCAGTGGACAGCCTTTGTCCGATGGAGCGCCAGAAATATATGCTGAACCTCATTCTGGACATCTGCGGACGCAGTTTCGACTTCAAGGACTTCGAAGAGTGCAGAAACTTCTTCAAGGAGCTCATCAATGATCTCCGGCAGATGAACTACACAGAGTTCCACAGCGCGGAATTCGGGAAATATCAGGCACAACTTTCTAAATTACTGGAAGAAAATGGCAAATAAGGCATTTCAAAGAACATATACGCAACTCGACGCCATCACCAAGGCGACGGTGGCCCTGAAAGCCACTGGAGTTGCCAATGACGAGCTCGCCACAGTGGGAGGACGTCTCGCTCAGGTGGTGAAGACAAAAGGCGATGCTGTCACCCTCCAGGTATTCGCTGGCACAGAGGGCATCCCTACTGACGCCGAGGTGTCATTCCTCGGAGCCCCTCCAACATTGAAGGTAAGCGAGCAGCTCTCAGGAAGATTCTTCAACGCATACGGCAAGCCGATTGACGGAGGTCCTGAAGTAGAGGGAGAAGAGAGAGAAATCGGAGGCCCTTCAGTGAACCCGTACAAGAGAAGACAGCCGTCAGAGCTGATTCCTACCGGTATCGCCGGCATCGACCTTAACAACACCATCGTGTCAGGACAGAAGATTCCGTTCTTCGCAGACCCTGACCAGCCGTACAACCAGGTTATGGCTGACGTGGCTCTCCGCGCCGACGTGGACAAGATTATCCTCGGAGGTATGGGTCTGTCAAACGATGACTACCTGTTCTTCAAGAACGCATTCGAGTCAGCAGGAGCTCTCGAAAAAATCATCAGTTTCGTGAACACGACCGAGGAATCACCTGTCGAGCGTCTCCTCATTCCGGATATGGCATTGACGGCGGCTGAGTATTTCGCAGTTGACAAGAACGAGAAAGTGCTTGTACTCCTGACAGATATGACACTGTATGCAGACGCCCTGAGTATCGTGTCAAACCGTATGGACCAGATTCCTTCCAAAGACTCTATGCCGGGCTCGCTGTATTCGGACCTCGCCAAAATCTACGAGAAAGCCGTGCAACTGCCTTCAGGAGGTTCTATAACCATTATCGCAGTGACAACTCTCAACGACGGAGACATCACCCACGCGATTCCGGACAACACCGGCTACATTACAGAGGGACAGCTCTATCTCCGCGCTGATGCTGATTCAGGCAAGATCATCATTGACCCGTTCCGTTCACTGTCACGACTCAAACAGCTCGTCCAGGGCAAGAAGACGAGAGAGGACCACAGCCAGGTGATGAACGCTGGCGTGCGTCTCTATTCCGATGCCCAGAACGCCAAGACGAAACTTGAGAACGGTTTCGACCTCAGCGACTACGACCACAGGTGCCTCGCCTATGCCAAAGAATATGCGACAAGACTTCTCTCAATCGACGTGAACATCACCATCGAGGAGATGCTCGACACCGCCTGGGAGCTGTTCGCCAAGTACTTCAGCAAGGCTGAGACCGGTATCAAGCAGGCACTTATTGACAAGTACTGGAAATGAGTAATCTTCAAACAATAACCTCCATCACCTTATGCATATCTTTCCGGTTCATATTTCCTCCCTTATCAGTCACGTAGCTACGGCTACGCTCCATCTTCGGGAGAAAATCTGCCCTCGGAAATCTGATGTAAATCTGAAGCAGGTTATTATTTTCAAATTACTAAATATTTAATTTATGGCAATAAAATTCCAATACAATAAGACTTCCCTGAACAACCTCGGCAAGCAGCTGAAGATGCGTCAGAAGGCCCTCCCTACTCTTCAGAACAAGGAGTCGGCCCTCCGCCTCGAAGTGCGCAAGGCCAAGGAGAAGTCGGAGAGGCTTATTGAGGAACTGGATGCCGCAATGAAGAAGTACGACTACCTTGCCGCTTTGTGGAACGAGTTCGAGCCGGGGCTTATCAGCATCACAGATGTTGACCTTGTCACGGTGAAGCTCGCCGGAGTGAAAACCCCGGAGTTGAAGGAGATCCACTATGAGATTCATCCTTTCAACGCTTTCGTCAAGCCGGCCTGGTATGCTGACGGAGTGGCGATTCTCAAGGAGTTGTCACGTCTCGGCATTGAGTCGGAAGTCTATCAGGAAAAGAGCAGGATTCTCGACTACCAGAGGAAAAAGACCACCCAGAAGGTAAACCTCTACGAGAAGGTGCAGATTCCTGGTTATCAGGAGGCTATCCGGAAAATCAAACGATATATGGAGGATGAGGACAACCTCAGCAAGGCCTCGTCCAAGATCGTGAAGAGCCGTCACGAGGAAGAAGAAGCTATGGAGGAGCTGCAGAATGATTAGTCAAATGACCAAATACTCCTTTATCCTTCTGGCAGAAGGACAGGAGAAATTCCTGAAAGAACTCCAGGAGCTCGGCGTGGTGGACATTTCACGTTCGACAAAACCGGTGGATGACAAGTCTTCGGCCCTGCTTGCAGAAGCAGGAGAACTCAGGAGTGCCCTGAACAAGCTTGACAAGGCAGACTGGAGCAAAGACCCTGACAATGCCGAGATAATGAAACGCTCGGAAGGATTCTCCTTCAGTGACGCAGACGCAAATGACATCGTCCGTATCACCGACAGGACGTTCTCCGAAATGGAAGAACTCAATGCCGGTATTCAGTCCGCAAGGAAGGAGATGAAGTTGAGGATGCCTTGGGGCGAGTTCGACATCAATGCGATAGACTCACTGAAAGGGCTGGGATATGATTTCCATTTCTATTCCCTTCCTGTGAAATCCTTCGAGGCCATCGAGACGGACAGATACGCTGTCCAGGTGATCTCGAATGACGGGCAGAAGGTATATTTGGTCGTCGTATCGCCTGCCGATGAGGATTACTCGTTCCCGGCACAGGAATGCGCAGCGCCGCAGGGCAGCTGGAAAGAATCAGAAGCAGAGTCCGCCAAACTTTTGGATGCGCTTATCACCCGCAAGGCAATGGTGCAGAAGCTTAAGGAAGAGACCGGCAAGCTCGCTTCCGCTCTCAATAAAGATCTCGCCGATCTTGACAGATATCTTGCAGGAAATGCAGGAGAACAGGCCGCGGAAAATCTCATTTCCACATTCACAGGCTTCGCTCCAGTGGAGGAGGAAGCAAGGCTCTGC
>JAQXHU010000016.1 GCA_029007435.1 Bacteroidales bacterium | reverse complement strand
AACAGTTCAGCTTATTGAGGAGACGGCGAAAATCGAGGAAGTCGTCGGCGACTTCCTTACCCTGAAACGGCGTGGCGCGAGCTATGTCGCCTGCTGCCCGTTCCACAATGAGAAGACTCCGTCTTTCTATGTCACCCCTTCCAAGGGCATATACAAATGCTTCGGCTGCGGCAAGACCGGAACGGCTGTCGGTTTCATAATGGAGCACGAGTCAATGACTTATGTGGAGGCGTTGAGGTATCTTGCGAGAAAATACGGTATCGAGATTGTCGAGAAGGAGGAGAGCCCCGAGGAAATAGCGGCCCGGCAGAGGAATGAGAGCCTGATGCTGGTGATGGACTATACGGAGAAATTTTTCCAGGAAAGTCTCAGGACGGATGAAGGCCGTGCAATCGGCTACGCATATTTCCGCTCCAGAGGACTGGAGGACGCCACCATTGAAAAATACGGGCTCGGCTGGTCACCCAAGAAAGGCAACGCACTGGCCATCAAGGCATTGTCTGATGGTTACAAGGAGGAGTACCTGACGGCAACAGGAGTCTGCATCAAGCGCAATGACGGCTCTCTTGTGGACAAGTTCTATGACAGGGTGATTTTCCCGATTCATTCGGTGAGCGGAAGGGTCATAGCGTTCGGCGGCAGGACTCTGTATTCGGACTACAAGTCGATGAACATCGGCAAGTACGTCAATTCTCCGGAGACTGAGATTTACGACAAAAGCCGGTCGCTGTACGGCATTTACTTCGCCAAGAGCGAGATTTCCAGACAGGACAGGTGCTATCTCGTGGAGGGCTATCTCGATGTCCTGTCGATGCACCAGCTCGGAATCACCAATGTCGTGGCTTCAAGTGGCACCTCACTGACTGTCCAGCAGATTCGTCTTATCAAGAAATTCACTGAGAATGTGACCATTATGTATGATGGCGACGCTGCCGGAATACACGCCGCGCTTCGAGGCATCGGCCTGATTCTCAAGGAGGGGATGAACGTGAAGGTGGTGCTGATTCCGGACGGGGACGACCCTGATTCATATGCGAGGAAACACACACTGGACGAAGTCAGGGACTTCATCGACACCCATTCCCAGGATTTCATTGCATATAAGACTGACCTGCTTCTGGGCCAGGCGGGAGACGACCCGCTCAAGAAAACGGAGTTGATAAACGATATCGCCGATACTGTCGCCCTGATGCCGGACCAGGTGAAAAGGGCAGTGTATGCCCAGAGCGTCAGCGCTAAATTCAATATTGACGAGAAACTGATTTTCGCCCGCATTTCCTCTACCCGTGAGAAAATGATTGAGGAGGCATTGAAAGAGGAACAGCGCCAGAGAATGCGTGAAAGGGCGGCTGCGGGAGGGGAGGAGGTCAATGATGAAGACGAAGTTCCCCCGGAGGAACGGCAGGATGGCTCGCCGGAGGACCGGAAATCCGGTACGGCCCGCAGGACAAAGTACGAAAATCCGATTCTTGCGCCTTCGGAAGAGGAACTCATCAGCCTGATACTCAATCACGGCACATCACCGCTTGAGTTCGAGACCGATTCCGAATATTATGACAGCGGGGGGACTGTCACAGTCGCGGATTTCATCAGGGACGCACTGGAGGTGGACGGACAGGAGTTCGAGAACAGCCTCCTGCGCAGGATATATGATGAGTATTTCAAGATGTACGACAGCGATCCGGATTTAGCCCAGCAGGACATCGTGGTGTCCTTAATGAACGGCCCGGACCGTGAGCTTGCGGATGAGGTGGGACAGTTGACAGAACGCAAATACCAGTTGACAGTCAAGAACTTCGCCGATTCGATGACCTCAGTGCCGTCCTTTCTTGTGCGCACGGTTCCCCGTACGATAATGGTATACAAGTCATTGAGGGTCAAATGGCAGGAAATTGAGCTCACTGCAAGGCTCAAGGCCATCCGGAAAGAAGGAAATGAGGAAGGGAATATGCAGGAGCAGTTTGACCTGCTTGCCCGGCTTCAGAAAGTTGCAGAATTGAGAAAAAGGATAACAGAGCGTCTCGGAAGGGTGCAGTGATGGCCTTCCGGAATGCATAATGGATTGATAATAAAAACATTGACAATATGGACAAAAAATTCAAAAGAACGCTTGTGACCTGTGCGCTGCCTTATGCCAACGGACCGGTCCATATCGGACACCTCGCGGGAGTGTATGTGCCTGCCGACATCTATGTCAGGTATCTGAGAATGAGGGGAGAGGATGTGCTTTACGTCTGCGGCAGCGATGAGCACGGAGTGCCTATAACTATCAAGGCCCGCCAGCAGGGCTGCACGCCGCAGGATATCGTGGATCAGTATCACAAGATTATCAAGGATTCCTTCTCCGGACTCGGAATCAATTTCGACATCTACGGGCGTACCAGTTCGGAAGTGCACGGAAAGAATGCATCCGAATTCTTCCGCAAACTCTACGATGAAGGCAAATTCATCACCAAGGAGTCAGAGCAGTATTATGACCCTGAGGCCAAGACCTTCCTCGCCGACAGGTACATTGTCGGAACCTGCCCGAAATGCGGGGCGGAAGGCGCTTATGGCGACCAGTGCGAGAAATGCGGCAGCACACTCAGCCCTGAGGAACTGATAAACCCTAAATCCAAGCTCAGCGGCGCAGAACCGGTGAAGAAAAAGACATCGCACTGGTATCTTCCTCTGGATCAGTACGAGAAGTGGCTCAGCGAGTGGATTCTCGACGGACACAAGGAATGGAGGAGCAATGTCTATGGCCAGTGCAAGAGCTGGATTGACGGCGGGCTGCAGCCGCGTGCCGTGTCCCGTGACCTCGACTGGGGAGTTCCTGTTCCGGTGGAGGGTGCAGAGGGAAAAGTGCTCTACGTATGGTTCGACGCCCCGATAGGCTATATTTCCAATACTCAGGAACTCCTCCCCCAGAGTTGGGAAAAATGGTGGAAGAGCGGGGACACAAAACTCGTGCATTTCATCGGAAAGGACAATATTGTATTCCATTGCATCGTGTTCCCGTCAATGCTCAAGGCTTACGGAGACGGCTACATCCTGCCGGACAATGTGCCTGCCAACGAGTTCCTCAATCTCGAAGGTGACAAGATTTCCACATCGAAGAACTGGGCTGTATGGGCTCACGAATACATTAAGGATTTCCCGGGCAAGGAGGATGTAATGAGGTATGTGCTCACGGCCAACGCCCCTGAGACCAAGGACAACGATTTCAGCTGGAAAGATTTCCAGGCCCGCAACAACAGTGAGCTTGTAGCCATCTTCGGCAATTTCGTGAACAGGGCCATTGTCCTGACACACAAATATTTCGCTGGAAAGGTCCCGACCTGCGGGGAACTCCAGGATATAGACAGGGAGGCTCTCGGCGAGATTCCTGCGCTCAGGGCTTCTCTTGAGAAGAACATTGAGGGCTATCATTTCCGCGAGGCATTGAAGGACGCTATGTCCATTGCCCGTGTCGGCAACAAATACATCTCCGACACTGAGCCTTGGAAGGTTGCAAAGACCGACATAGAGCGTACCGGAACCATTCTGAACGTCTGCCTCCAGATCTGCGCGGATCTTGCGATAGCTTTCGAGCCGTTCACCCCGTTCGCCGCGGAGAGGCTGCGCAATATGCTCGGCGTATCAATTTTTGCAGGATATGACCATCGTTCCGGAGAGCAGGAGACTGTCAATACGTACAAGTCAGGCGAGGGATTGGCAATTCACACTGTGCCAGCACCTTGCGATGCCTCTTCTGCCGCCTCTGCCTGCGAAGCCTCTTCTGCCATTTCGACTGAAAGCGGAGCCGGAACGGAGAAATCTCTCCTCAACTGGTCCCGCCTTGGTGACACCGACCTCCTTCCTGCCGGTCATCAGCTCAACCAGGCGGAGCTGCTGTTTGCCAAGATAGAGGATGAGGCCATAAACGCCCAGCTTGCCCGTCTGGAGGCAATAAAGGCCGAGAGAGAGGCCGCAGCGAAGGCCGAGGCCGCGAAGACAGTCACTCCTCAGAAAGAAGAGTGTACTTTCGAGGATTTCCAGAAAATGGACATCCGCACCGCAACGGTACTCGAGGCTGAGCGTGTTCCGAAGACGGACAAGCTTCTCAAGCTCAGCATTGACACCGGTATTGACAAACGCACCATAGTCTCCGGCATTGCTGAATTCTATACTCCTGAGGAGATGGTAGGCAAGCAGATTTGCATCCTGGCCAACCTGGCCCCGAGGAAAATCCGCGGGATCGAGTCCAAGGGAATGATTCTGATGGCCCGCCAGAATGATGGCAAGATGCGTTTCATCACACCGGCAGAAGTCCTCTGCAACGGTGCGGAAATAGGATAACAGGCAATTCTATGAAGAAAATAAAGAATCCGTATATAGGTCTGGAGCAGCAGGGTTACAATTGTTTCGCCTGCTGCCCGACCAATCCGTACGGCCTCAAGATGGAGTTCTTTGAGGACGGGGATGACATTGTTTCACTTTGGAATCCTGGTGACAATTACCAGGGCTGGCTCAGGACCCTCCACGGAGGCATCCAGGCCACTTTGATTGACGAACTCGGAGCCTGGGTCATATCCCGCAAGCTCCAGACTTCCGGCGTCACCACCAATCTGCAGGTCAAGTACCGCAATCCGATTCCGACGGGAGAAGGCGTTCAGATTGAAATCCGCGGCCATATCAAGGAAATGAAGCGCAATTTCGCTTTCATCGATGTGACCATCAGCTATGAGGGCAAAGTCTGCACCACCGCTGAGCTTACTTACTTCTGCTTTACAAAAGAAAAAGCGGCCAGCGATTATTATTTCACCGGCTGCGAACTTGAAGAAGATTGAATGAAATCCCCGGTCATCAAGCCGGGGATTTTTCAATATTCAAGTCGGATGTCGTCTATCCACATCTTGGAGTCCGAGCTGCCGGTGAAATAGTCACCGAGCTTGCTTGACGCGCAGGATACAATGATGTGGGTAGGGCGTTTGGATGTCGTCACATACTTGAGCGGAATCTCGATTTTTGTCCACTGGTCATAATCCCTTTCCGCGATGAAAGTTCCGTATGCTATGACATTCTCACCCTTAGGGTCGAAGAACGTGCTCTTGTCCGTGGTGTTCACCTCCACAGGGGACGCCTCGGAACCGCCGTATTTGTGGTAATCCCAGTCTCCGAGAGCCACCCAGATGCATCCCCTGTCACGGTCTCCCACTTTGACCGGATCATTGTCCGGAGCGCCTCCGAATGTCTTCTCGGTGATGATTCCGGCCCTGAACTTTATCCAGGCGGTGAGCTTCTGAGGCCTGTTCGTGAACGGCCTTCCGAAACGGATTACTCCGCCGCTCGTGCCGATTGTCCTGTAATATTCCCCTGAGAAAATATTGCCGGCGGCGAATTTGATGATGACGTAGTCTGACGCCATAAGCAGTGAACTCTTTCCTTCTACAAAATCATCAGTGCAAGGCATTGTGATAGTGTGGCTTGAGCCGACCGTTGTGGAGCCTTTGTTTCCGCTGCACCACCATTTTGTCTTAAGCTCGGACAAAAGGGATTCAGGGTCATAGAAAGAATAGTACTTGTCAGATTCGGCATTTGACCAGGTCTCGAATCCGGCATTAGGCAACTGTCTCTCCGACTCTGTCGTGAAAGTTTCTATCTCAGTCTCGTCGCTTCCGCTGAACGCTTTGCACTCATATTCCGTTTCCGGCTTGAGCCCGTCAACACTGGCGCTGAATTTGCCTCCGTTGGCGGATGTCGGGCTTATAACCTTCCATTCTTCCGTTCCGGCTTCCCTGAGTTTGAAGCCGTTTTCGTTTCCGGATATTCCCTCCGCCGTCAGCCATACGATTTTCGTCCACGGATCAAGCTTGAGGAACCTGACTGTCGTGGAACTCCTCTCCACATAGATAGTCCATTCTTCCCTGACGCTGTGATATGCCACCATTATTGTCTGCTCGTCAGTGAAATCCTTGATAGTGGACGGGTCCGGTGTATAAGTGCTTATCTCTTTCGGGCCAAGCTTGCAACTTGTGATGGGGAGGTTAGAGACATCAGCCGAGGATGCGACTTTGACGACAACCCGCTTGTTCTCAAAGTCCACTGCGCTTTCTCCTACCTGCAAAGGCATTGTGAACCAGCGCTCTATCGGCTGGCTGGCCTCGATTCTCCAGTCGTAGTCATCGAATGTGGTGAGGGTCACCTTCAAAGGATTGGTGAGGTCGCGCACTCCGCAGACGTTCCAGGACGGTTTCACCTTCGGATCATTGAAGCTTATGTTCTTGACAGTGACATTCTTGATGTCGGTTGTCTCTTCAAGAACAATCTGTATCACCCGTTTATTGCTGTTTATCTCAACAGAGGAGGCTCCATCCACTTCAAGAGATGTGATGGTGGCCTCAATTACCGGATAAGGCAGGTCATTGTGGATGCAGGACACTATGACCGCCGCGGCTGATAATATGGAAATGACTTTCTTCATACGTCAGATATGAATGGTGACACCTATACGTATATCCGTGACATCCAGATAGAAACGGGCGTTTCCGGCATTCCTGCGGCCGGTGATGTGCCCGTCTTCCATACATCTGATATTGGTGTATCTCGCCCCTCCGATGCCGATACTCACGTTCATACTGATATTGTTCATCACGAAAACTTCCAGTCCCGGGTGAAGGCTGAGTTTCAGCTTGTCCGAAAGGGTGTATGCGTTCAGGCCCACGTCTCCGTAAGAGAAGGAGGTGCGTCCGTGAGTATATGCGAGCTGGACGTCCGTGAAAAGCCCGAATCGGCCTTTGTCGTCAAGGCCCATACAGGAGCGGTAGAATACGGCTGTCTGATAAGTGTTCCCGCTTGCGCGGATGTCTTCGACGTTCAATGTGAGATCCTCGCTCAGCAAGCTGAGGTCGCTGTCGGAAATGTTCCCGGATGAGGTGGTGTATTTGAACCGTACGCCGATAGCCTTGTTGTCCCGGACGGCGTAGGAAATCATCGGCGCCACGCTGAATGTCTTGGCGTAGGCGTTGCAGTTCTGCAGCAGCATCAGGACATCGCTGTTGTTGCTGTCAATGTCAAGGTATGAGAAAGATACTCCAAGCCCCACTTCACCTTTGCTGATGAACAGTCTCTGGGCAAGCCGCCTGCCGTTCGAGCTGGTATCCTGCACACTCATAGGCGTTCCCATTATTCTCGTCTCTCTTTCCCTGCCTTTTGCGGACAGGGTGCCGGCGAGCGGGAGCAGTGCGATGAATATTGCAATTATCTTCCTCATAGACTATAGATAATAATAGATTCCCACACCTACGGAGAGCACATTGATCTTGAAATTGACCGATGTGGAGTTCCTGCTGCCGTAGTAAACCTGGTTGTGGGTCTGGTCAACGTGGTTTATGTTCAGGCCCAACATCTTGACACTCAGTTCAACGGCAAAGTGCTCGTCGGCGAATGCCATAAGGCCCGGACACAGATTGATGCCGAGGTTGGTGATGTTGCCGTAGGTCCCTTTGGGATATTCGAGGTTGCCGTTCATCACTTTTTCCTGGCCATATCCGAAAGAGAGCTGCGACTCGGTGAACATCGCGAACCGCTTGGAATCACCCAGCGGAATATAGTTCCTGAGGATGATTTTGGAGTTTATCATCTGTTTGAGCAGATGGTAGTTGTGGAAATCCACCGACACGTCTTCCACATCAATGTGGGCGTCATCGAGTTTGAGCATATTGCGGCTGTACTCCACTCTCATTCCGATTCCCATATTGTTCCTTATCATATAGCAGAACGCCGGACTGACATTCAGCCCGTAGCCTGTGGAGTTGATGTCCTCGATGACAAGGAGGTTGTAGTCCTCGTTGTTGTGGAATGAATAGCTGAATGTTCCTCCGGCCATCCAGGTGCCTTTCTTGATGAAGACTCCTGAATTGGAGAGGTCATAGCCACGGTCATAACGCTGGGCCCCTGCCTCGAGGGCAAGGGTCGTCAGCGTAATGATACTGAGCGTCGCTTTTAGTAGAGTAGTTCCGCGCATAATCGATTATTCGTAGAGAAGTTCCACCTTGTCAAGCCACAGCTTGCTGGAGTCGCAGCCGGTGAAATAGTCACCGTACATACTTGCCGCGAAGGCAATCATTATATGGGTAGGATATGCCGTGGTGGTCTTGTAGTCAAGCGGAATGGTAATCTGCTGCCATACGTTGGTGCTGTTTTCCGCGTCGGCTGTCAGAATCTTTTCACCGAAGGCTATGGTGGACTCATCAGTGGAGTAATCCACGAATGTGCTTTCCTTCGTGGTGTTCACAAGAATAGGGCTGTTTGCATCTCCGCCGTATTTCTTGTAGTCCCAGGTGCCGAGGGCGATTCGCAGTGAGGCCTTGTCATAATCACCTGACTGTACTCCCGCAGGGCCGTTCCCGACGCGGTTTATCTTGCCTGATGAATACTTGGCCCAGAATCGCATTGCGGTAGGACGTGCAGTGAAAGGACGGCCGAAATAGACGGTACCTCCGCTTGTTCCGATTGTCTCGCCGAAACGACCGCAGAACAGGTTTCCTGCAGCGAACTTGACAATCACGTATCTTGACTCCAGGCATACTGACTGGTTTCCGTCCTTCTTGTCCCCTGTGTCCGGGTATGTAATCTGGTAGGAAGAACCTACTGTGGTCGAGCCCTTGTTACCGCTGCACCACCACTTGGTCTGCAGCTCATGGTCAGATGACGAAGGGTCATAGAACGAGTAGTAATTGCTGCTCTCGTCGTGGCTGACAGTCTCGAAACTGCTGTTAGGCACCTGCGGAGTGGCCTCGGTGGTTACGGTCTTTGTGCCGTCCACAATCTCTTCGCTTCCGTCTGCAAGATTTGTCACCACGAGCCTGTATTCGTATTCAGTCTCGCCCGCAAGGCCGCTGATAAGAGCCGAGTATGAACCTTCGCCCACTCTTGTGGCGGCCACGGTGCGGGTCCATTCATCCGTGCCTGCAGGCCTGTACTCGAAGTAAACCTTGCTCTGGTCATATTCGTTCTCGTCCACGTCGGCGTATGCGGTGAACTTGGTTCCCCAGACTTCATATTTGCCGGTGGAGGCGAGGCCTGTTGATACCGGAACGAAGATGATGTCGTCATAAACCTCGTTGAGGGTGTCATCCACGAGAATCTCGACATCGAGAAGGCCGTTCTTCTCCACGTACTTGAGAGCGAGCCTGTAGCGCTTTCCGCCTTCAACTGTCTCAATCTTTCCGGACTTTGTGAATGACTCCCCGCTTGTGAGGGTTCCGCTGAATGTCCAGTCGAGAGACGGCTCGAAACCGGAAGGAATGAAGTAGCCGTCAGCTCCGCTTTCAGTTTTGCTGTATGAAAGGCTTGCTCCTTCCACTGTTGACAGGCTTACTGAGCAGGTGTAACCGGCCTGGAAATAATTGTCAACTGACTCGTCGAAAGAGATGTTGGACACGATACTGTTCATCGATGCGACAACTGTGATGCTCTCTGAAGCGCCAGCGGCGATGGTGACTGTCTTGCTTCCCTTGTAGCTTTTCTGCTCCCAGGAAGCGTATGCCGGAGTCTCCTTGGCTGCCTCGCCGGCGAGAACGTCCACTCTGTATCCGCCGGACGGAAGATAAATCTTCTCAGGCAGTTCTGAATATTTGTAATGACGGACCATTCCGGAGAAGTCATCCTTGTAGATGCGGATGTCTGCATTGGCGAGAAGTTCGTCAGAGGTCATTGCCGCCTTGGTCTCACCGGTGCTGACCGAGAGCACGAGGGCGCCTTCCCCTTCAGGTGTGGTCTGCTGCTTCTGGCAGGACATTATGGCTGCCGCAGCTATTGTGATAATTGCAAATGTCTTTTTCATATTCTTCCCTCCTGCTCTTATTCTACAACAAGTACTACGTCAATGCTGTTCTTGCAGCCTTTCTTGTCCACAACGTTCATAGTGAATGTATGGCTTCCAGGGAATCCGAGAATAGCGGTCTGCGCTCCGGAGAGGTCGAAGTCAACTTCTGTCTTGCCGGCGAGCTCTGATCCGTGAGGGAACGGAACTATGTCGAATACTCCCATCGCTGCCTCGGAAGGATTGATAAGGTCGAGGTTTGTTCCGCCCACTGTGTTGACAGAATTGATGAAGTCCTCATTGGTGGAAGCGATGTCCACGGTGAAACGGAGAACCCCGTTAGGAACGACAGCTTTCAAAGTGAGGTTGAAAGGATTGCCGGAGGCAGGAACTGTAATCGGCTGGGCGATGTCGTAGTCGCAGGTTGAAACGAGCTTGATTCCGCCGTCTCCTACAGGTGCCTGAGGGTCGTTTCCGTCTCCTTCCTCTGATGCCTGGACGTCATTGTCGAGAACAGCGTCAGCGACGAGACCGTCAATCTCGATGCCGATTGTCACCTGTCCTGTCGCGTCCACTTTTTTCATGAACTTGACAATATGGTAGTCACGCGGCTTGAGGTCTGTGACAGTGGTGGTCATCTTTTGGGTCTTGTTCTCGATAGAGCCCTTGAAAGTCACGACCATTGTCGTATTGTCACCGTTCACAGCGAAATATCCGATGCGTCTCTCATATTTCGGAGCGCCGGAATTGTAGCTGAGCGCATAGTCGAGAGGGTAGCCTGACATCACTTCCACGCTGGTGTTTCCGTCACCGGTCACCATTCCGATGAAGTCATCATTGTACTCGACCGACACTGCGCACTGGAGAAGCGTGCAGGTGATGGTCCCGAGAGTCGTTGTCTCTCCGGCTGTGATGGAGAATGTCTCGGAAGCTCCATATACAGGAGACGAGAATTTGGCCTCTGGCACAGCTGCCGCGGTGGAACGGATGTCGAGCCTGTAGTCTCCTGCGAGCAGGGAAATGCTTCCTGTGCCCTCGGTGACAGTTGAATATTGTTCTGACCATACGAGAGACTCTCCTGCGTCATAAACGTAAAGCATATAGGTGCCGTCAGCGGCCTCGGCCTTTGTGACCATTTCTGAAGAATAGTCAATGCTGAGCCCGGCGAACGAGAGAGTGCCTTTCTGGGTCTCGTTCTTGTCGTAGTTGAATTTGTCATCTGCGCAGTTTGCAATCGCAAGTGCGGCGACTGACAGGGTGAATATTTTCGTGAATCTCATAATATCAGTCATTTAAGTCCACTTCCACGAGATCCGCGTCAACGGTGGTTTCGTCGAAGGTGATGGTTATTGTGTTTGAGCCGACATTCGATGCGTCGAATTTGACAGTGTAGCAGGTTGCAGGCTCAAGATTCTTGAATTCCTTTTCGGCAAAAGTCTGGACAGCGCCGCTCTGGTTTGTGAGGATTCCGCTGATTTTGAAGGAATAGGCATCCATAAACACCGCCCTGGTCTCGGATTTAGGCAATGTAATCACTGTTCCTCCGCCGGTGGTGATGGTGAATGTGTAATCGCTGAAATAGTTTGTGAAATTGTCCGTGAAACTGAGCTTGACAATGCTTCCGGCAAGTTTGACTGTAATCGTCACATTCTGTGAACTTCCGCCGGTCACTGCGAAAGTCTGTTTGCCCTGGAAACAAGGCTTGTCGAATCCTTCGTCTGTAAGGCTTCCGTAAGAAGCTGTGGCAGTGTAGTTTCCTGCTGCCAGAGTAACCGGGGCCGAGAGGTCGGTCACCGGGGTGAGATTGTCTTGTTCGTCGCTGATTGTAACGGTGAACTCAGATGCCGATGGCAGAGCTGTGAAGTCTCCGACAGAAGACTTGGTGGAGACGTCGATAAGGTTAGGCTGCTGCTCAAGTGCGATGCGGACATTTCCTTCTGTCCCGCTCTGTTTGGAGCAGGCTGCCAGGATTGTCAACGCGGCCATTGTCGCAGGCATTAATTTAATACTCATACTTTTATACTTTAGTTGTTCACTATATATACTTTTATGTTGTCGAGGTAGAGCCAGAAAGTACCGTTTGTCGTGTCCCATTTTACATCTGCAACTTCCCTTATGGACAGACGCATCTCGCTGGTCATATCATCAAGCCGGGTGCTGTGTTCGTGGTTGATATAGGTATAAGAACCGGTGTCCTCGTTCACGTAGAAAGAATCCGGGAATGTTCCTGTATCATTACCGCTTTTAATGTCACCTGTTTCTGTAGTCCACCCCACATATACAGTTGCTCCCAATTTAGGGGCAGAGCCGAGACCTCCTTCCTGTCTGTTCATTGAGTAATTGAACGAGAATGAAAGGTTTACTGTATGTCCTGACTTGATACCTGACAGGAGAGGGGAGTCACATCTTGACGGATACTGACCTCCGGCAGTTTCTCTGTGCGCTGCAAGTCTGATGGCAGTGTGCGCCTCTCCTCCGGCTCGTGCGACACTCCAGCCGCTCTCGATATAGTATGGAGATTTGCTTCCTGTATTTGATGCCGAGTGTTTGTCTCCGCTGTTGAAACTGTTCTGGATGCAGCTGAAGTCCTCGAATACCAGGTAAGGGCAGTTCAGTTCCACATTGACAGAATTCACGGAAGTCATATCCGGGAACGTAAGTGTCTCGCTCACAATGGCGTCCTCGCTCTCATAGCTTACGGTGAACCCGGTCCCGGAAAGGGCCCGGAACTCGCTTTCTTCCAATGTTTTTAAAATAATTCTCTCTCCAGGGATGAATGCTGATCCGTCAGGTTCGGTGTAAGTGTACGAAGTGTATTTGGTCCCTCCCCAGGTCACCTCGTTGTCGAATGTGAATGTAACGCTCTTCACTTCCTGCCCGAGATTGTTGGACATTAGAGTGAAAATAAGATTGTAAACAGGGGAAACGGTTTTCACCCTGAGCGGCACGGTCGTTATGTGGCCGGCCTGGAAATCCCTGCCTTCCAGACGGATAGGCTCAATGTCGGAATACCAGTTCTCGGAGAACACCCTGACGTTCATAAATTCGTCCGTGATGTATGTCGTAAGCGGAGGGAATATGGAAGAAGATATGTAATCCCCGTCCTGCACCGGCTCTTCAGGAAACAGTGAAATGGCGGTCTGCGCATTGGTGAGGGTTGCGCTCCCGTCCTCTATATTCACATTGACAGTGCCGGCAATTCCCTGTGGCATTGAGAACTCCAAGGTCGAGACAGGCTCGTTCAAGGCGTTTTCCCCTTCAGGAACATAGAACCTGAAATAATGCAGTAGATGCTTGAGCCTCAGGTCGAGGCTCACGGTCTCTCCTGCAGGCCTCGTTTCGTCGAATTCCCTGAGCGCTCCGGCTTCTATTGCGCCGGATATGGCGATGCAGGCTCCGGAAGCTTTGCCGTTCTGCTGCGCAGGCAGATCGAAAACCGCATTTTTCCCGGAGATTGAAGAAGGCACCGGAAATGATACATAATACTTATATGTGCCGTCCTCCATAGGGGAGTCGAGCGTCGATGTGAAATATGCTTTGCTGTCGTTGTCACGGGCGAGCATCGAGAATTCCTTTCCTGTCAGGACAGCGCTCCCGGCCTGGTCGTCGGCCCATACGGCGACTTTGTCTCCGAGTTCCCAGGAGAAACGGCCTGATGACGGAAGCAGTTCGGCTTTCGTGCCTGGCTGTGATGTCGAGAAGGCCACCTGGACAGGGCCGTCTGTGACTTTGTCCGTATCAATGTGCGAGCACGCAGACACGGCCGTTAAAATAGAAACGGACAGCCATACGAGGTATTTTGTACACGACTTTCTCATATACGTTATTAACAGGTACGGGCAAAATTAGGTTAAATTTTTTTACAAGCAAACAATTTCGACTTTTAGAACATTCCATAATTAAACTAAATTTCATTAAACTATGTTCTAAATGATTCTAAAATTGTTTAATGTTAATTCTTGGTTTTGAGGAGTTCTGCCTTGGAAGTGCCTGGTAATGTGGTGAATAACTCCGGATTACGGAATCCGGCCAGGAATGCTTTAATCTCCATTCTCTTCTTTCCGGACAGTTGTACGTCGATGGCCGAAATTGCCCCATCGCTTGTTGCGATTGCAAAGAATGATTTCCCGTCAGTCAAAATCTCACCCGGATTGATAACTTCCTGAGAGCCAGTTTTTCCGGCTTTTTTCAGCAATTCCTTGAACTCATCCCCCTCTACATGCTCTCCAAAGTACACTTTCAATTGTAAAGGAGAACTGCTTCCATCTTTGGGCTGAATCATCGTAAATGCTGCAGGGTAAGGGCTTAAGCCACGTATCAAATTGTAAATTGATGCCGTGGTGTCGTTCCAGTCTATGTTACAGAGCTCACGGTTTAGCTTGGGCGCCGGCTTGAGAACTTCGGAGCCCTGGATGAAACTCCTCTGCACCCTCGTCTCGACATTCTTTTCTATAATGCCCTCAACAGTCTGGACCACGAGGTCCGCACCGATAGGCATTAGTTTGTCGTGCAGGTCTCCGGCTGTGTCCCGCCTGTCAATCCTGCATTCCTGCCTGAGAATGATTCCGCCGGTGTCTATATCCTTGTCAATCATAAAGGTAGTGACACCGCTCATATTCTCCCCGTTGATGACAGCCCAGTTGATAGGCGCCGCTCCGCGGTATTGCGGAAGAAGTGCGGCGTGAAGATTGAACGTGCCGAGCTTCGGCATTGTCCATACTTCTTCAGGAAGCATCCTGAATGCCACCACCACGAACAGGTCGGCTTTCAGGGCCGCAAGCTGTTTCAGGAACTCAGGGTCTTTCAGCTTGATAGGCTGGAGTACCGGAATCCCTTGCTCCACAGCGAATTTCTTCACTGCGCTCTCGTTGACCTTGAGGCCGCGGCCGCTCGGCTTGTCCGCCACGGTCACCACTCCGACAATATTGTATTTAGCCTCGATAAGGGCTTTCAGCGGAGCCACTGCGAACTCCGGCGTGCCCATATATACTATGCGTGTTTTTCTGAATGTTGTCATAAATCTGCTCTTTAACTTTCTCCACCACGAACCGAAGTTCTCGGTGTTGATGATGGCCGAATCGTGAACGGCCTTCCAGGTGAAATACAGGCCGAGCGGGAACAGCACCACTGTGGATATGAACACTCCGGACGCGGCCGATATGGCTCCGTCGCGGGCGAGTTTCGTTCCGGTGATGTCCACCACCCAGTAAAGCACGAAAAACAGGACGGCGATGATGGCTGAGACTCCCAGTCCGCCTTTCCGTATGAATGCGCCGAGCGGTGCTCCTATGAAGAACAATATGAAGCAGGCCAGGGCCTCCGCAAATTTCTTCAGCAGCTCGACATCTGTGCGCCTCAATATGTATATATAGCTGTAAACGTCATTGGCGTAGCCGTTCAGGTCCTGCCTGAATTCCGAAGCCACGCTCATTGCCCCCTGATAAGCGCGCAGTTCGGTCTTCTCGTCTTTCCATCTGCACATCTCCGGATTCGAATAAGGAGTGGTCCCCTGGAAATGAGAGGCCGTGTCCAGCTGGTTCGCATACCGGAGAGACCTCTTGGACAGGAGAGCAAGGGTGTTTACCGCCCGGGTTGAGTCATTCAGATGTCCCAATGAGTCTTTCCCGTGATGCAACTGGCTGAGGCTCATAGCCTTGACCTGATTGCCGAACTTCGCGTCCTCCGACTTCTGGAACGCATAGTTCTCAAGCGGGATAATCATCTCCTGTTTCGAGAACGTTATCTTCTGGAGCTGGAGAGCCGTGTCCCTGTAGGACATCTTGTTGGTCTCCTGGTAGTTGATGCCGCTGAACAGCTGGAATGTCAGATAGTCCTTGGCCTTGGACATCTTCATCATTGCCGAGTCGGCTATTGTAATGCTGGTGTTGCCCTTGCCGCTGGTGTGGTCATAGACAAGCACCCCGTGCATCATATTGGTCTTGTCGTCTTTCTGGTCAACCCTCAGGACGTAGCCGTCAATTCCGTCGTAGAATGTTCCTGTCGGTATGTTTATTTCCGATTTCGTGCGTCCGATGTCATCCCTGAGCGTGTAAATCTTGTTGAACGCCACCGGCACCAGATTGTTGACGGTGAAGAAAGCTATCACGCTGATGATTGAAGAGCAGATGATGAGCGGAGTCAGTATGCGTGTCAGCGAGATGCCCGCCGACTTCATCGCAATAAGCTCGTTGTTCTCAGCCATCTGTCCGACTGTCATCACCGATGCCAGCAGGGTGGCGAGCGGAAGGGAAAGAGGCAGCATAGTGGCGCTGCCCCATCCTAAGAATTCCAGTATAATCTTGAGCCCCAAGCCTTTACCGACAAGCTCGTCGATATACAGCCAGAGGAACTGCATCATCATAATGAAAACGACAATCAGCAGGATGCCGACGAACGGCCCCACAAATGACTTTACTATGAACTGATCGAGTTTCTTCATTATGATGATTGTCGCTCTTTTACATTGTGCCCAGCTCGACCATCTTCGCCAGGGCGTCTTTCAGGCCTTCCGGGCTCTTTCCGCCGGCTGTGGCGAGACCAGGCTGGCCTCCGCCTCCTCCGAGGATGAACTTGGCAGCTTCCCGGATATCCTTTCCTGCGTTGCGCCCTTTTGCGACAAGGTCAGGGGAATACATAAGCACTAGGCTCGCTTTTCCCTCGAATTCAAATGCCGCTGCGAACATAAAGTTCTCCGTCTTCTTCTGGAGAATCGCCGCTGCGTTCTTGATGACATTAGGGTCAGCCGGACTTGAAAACTCCACAACTTTCACACCATTGATCTCTTTGGCCTCCTTGCTGAGTTTCTCTGCCACCTGGGCTGTCTTCTCCTGTACGAAATCCTCAATCTCCTTCTTGTAGCCGGCATTCTCGTCAACGAGCTTCTTGATGGCCTCGAGAAGATTAGGCGTATTGTTGAAGAATGCCCGGGCGTTCTTTATGGATTCTCCGAGCATATGGAAATGTCTCCAGGCGGCCTCTCCGGTGAGTGCCTCGATGCGCCTTACTCCGGCAGCCACTGCGCCTTCGGAAACTATTGTGAACATACCGATCTGGCCTGTCGCCTGTGCGTGGGTTCCGCCGCAGAGCTCGACCGAGTCTCCGAATTTCACCACTCTCACTTTGTCTCCGTATTTCTCTCCGAACAATGCGATGGCGCCCATTGCATTGGCCTCCTCCATTGTGGCGTCCCTTTTCTCCTCAAGCGGGGAATTGGCCCTGATGAGTTCATTCACAAGTCGTTCCGTCTTCTCAAGTTCCTCGTCTGTCATTTTCGAGAAATGGGAGAAGTCGAAGCGGAAATAATCCGGGCCGACGAATGAGCCTTTCTGCTCCACGTGTGTTCCGAGCACCTCTCTCAATGCATAGTCGAGAAGGTGTGTGGCGGTGTGGTTAGCAGTGATTTTCTTTCTGCGCTCCGTGTCAACGTGCAATGAGAATGATTCCGTGCAGTCGGAAGGAATCCTCTCCGCGATGTGAATCGTGAGATTGTTCTCCTTGACCGTGTTGAGAATGTTAATCCTCTCACCGCTCTCCGACTCGATATATCCGGTGTCGCCGACCTGTCCTCCCATCTCCGCATAGAACGGAGTGCGGTCGAAGACAAGCTGGTACATCACTTTGTTCTTCTGCTTCACTGTGCGCTGCTTCAGGAGGCTGATTCCGTCAAGCTCCGTGTAGTCGTAGCCAAGGAATTCCTCCTCCTCGCCGCTGCGGTACTGGATCCAGTCTCCGAACTCGTTGGATGTGGCCTGGCGGGCTCTCTCTTTCTGCTTCTGGAGCTCTGCGTTGAACTCCTCAAGGTCAACCTTGTAGCCGTTCTCGGATGCGATGAGCTCAGTCAGGTCTATAGGGAATCCGTAGGTGTCGTAGAGGACGAACGCGTCCTTTCCGCTTATCACTTTGCTCCCGGCTGATTTCTCAAGATAGTCGTCCATCAGCCTGATGCCCCTGTCGAGGGTGCGGAGGAATGCGAACTCCTCTTCCTTTATGACGCTCTCGATGAGGTTCTGCTGACTGCGCAGCTCAGGATATGCTCCTCCCATATCGTCGGCGAGCTGAGACACGAGGCGGCAGAGGAACGGCTCGTTGAATCCGAGGAATGTGTAACCGTATCTCACTGCCCTTCTGAGGATTCTCCTGATGACATAGCCCGCTTTCACATTGGAAGGAAGCTGGCCGTCGGCGATGGAGAAACTGATGGCCCTGATGTGGTCTGCGATAACCCTCATAGCCACGCCGGTCTTTTCCGACTCGTTGTATGAGTGGCCGGACAGTTCCTCGATTCTGTGAATCATTCCTGTGAACACGTCGGTGTCATAGTTGCTCTTCTTGCCCTGGAGCACCATACATAGCCTCTCGAATCCCATACCCGTGTCTATGTTGCGGGCAGGCAGCTGCTCGAGCTCTCCGCTGGCCTTCCGGTTGTACTGCATAAACACTAAGTTCCATATCTCGATGACGAGAGGATTGCTCTTGTTGACAAGCTCGCGTCCAGGCACCCTGGCGATCTCCTCGTCGCTTCTCAGGTCAATGTGGATTTCGCTGCAGGGACCGCAAGGGCCGGTATCTCCCATTTCCCAGAAATTGTCGTGCTTGTTTCCGAGCAGGACGTGGTCTTCCGGGAGAAATTTCAGCCAGGTCTGGCGGGCCTCCTCGTCAAGGGTCGTGCCATCCTCCTCGCTGCCCTCGAACACTGTGGCGTAGAGCTTGGTCTTGTCAATTCCGTAAATATCTGTAAGAAGCTCCCAGGCCCAGCTGATGGCTTCGGTCTTGAAATAGTCCCCGAAGCTCCAATTGCCGAGCATCTCGAACATCGTATGGTGGTATGAGTCGTGTCCGACCTCTTCGAGGTCGTTGTGCTTTCCGCTGACCCTCAAGCATTTCTGTGAATCTGTAGCCCGTGGCGACTTAGGTGCCGCATTGCCGAGGAAGATGTCCTTGAACTGGTTCATTCCGGCATTGGTGAACATAAGAGTCGGGTCGTTCTTCACGACCATAGGGGCCGACGGGACAATGCTGTGTCCTTTGGATGCGAAGAAATCCAGAAATTTCTGTCTTATTTCGTTTGAAGTCATCATAAAAATAAACTATCTGTTCTGTTTTCGGCACGGTTTTTCGTGCGGAGGGGCACCGTCCGGTACCCAAACAAACGGCAAAATTATAATTTTTTTCTCAAAAAAGATTATATTTGCGCAATATGTCTGAATTTAAAAGGTATAAACTTAATCCTGAGACCCTCCTTTACGAGATAGAGAAGGTTTCAGCCAGCTCCAGGGTAATGAAAATCGTGATGCTTGTCTGCTCAAGCGTCGCTCTGTCCTGCGTATATTTCTGGCTGGCCACTTCGGTCTTCGGGCTTGAGCTCCCGAAAACAGTCCTCCTGAAGAAGGCGAACGCCCGCTGGATTTCACGTATGGAGCTGATGAACAGGCAGATGGACATTTATGATGCATCTCTTGACGGACTTGGAATCAGGGATGACGAGATATACAGGAACATTTTCGGTATGAACAGCATTCCGGCCGAGGTCAGAAATGCCGGATTCGGCGGAGTGAACAGGTATGAGTTCCTTGACGCCATTCCGGACAATTCCATCCTCAAGCGCACGACTGTCAGGCTCGATGTGCTCACCAAGAAGACTTATGTCCAGAGCAAATCGTTTGACGAGGTGGAGGCCCTGTCCAAGAAAGCCGGAGATATGGCATCCTGCATCCCGGCTGTGCCGCCGATTGCCCCGGACGCTTCAAAATACAGAATGTCAAGCTCTTTCGGCTACCGTTCAGACCCTATCACCGGAGTCTCCAAGATGCATACCGGCTTTGATTTCGCCTGCAAGCCAGGCTATCCGGTCTATGCAACCGGGGAGGGCACTGTGGAGTCGGTGAACTTCGACCTGTTCGGCTACGGAAATTCCGTGCTCATTGACCACGGTTTCGGATACAAGACCAGATATGCCCATCTGAAGGTAGTGTATGTGGTCGAGGGAATGAAACTCAAGCGAGGGGAATGCCTTGGCGAGACCGGCAATTCGGGACGTTCCACCGGACCTCATCTCCATTATGAGGTGATGTACAGAGGAAAGTTCGTGAATCCGTACAACTATTTCGATATGACAATGCCTCTGGATGAATACGAGTCGATGGTGGGCAAAGTGGCCGCCGAGTCGGATAATATAATGACTGCAGGATTCCCGAGGTCATTCAGATAAGGAGGTGCCCAATGCGAAACCGTTATGAGGTTGATAAGGACTTCAATCTGAGGAATGTCACACACTCAGTCGGCGGGATGGTCCTCACCGCGGTGAAATGGCTTGTCGCCACCCTGTCCCTTGCTGCGTTCTATTATCTGGTTTTCTCTTTTTTCCTGAATACCGAGGAGGAGAAAAGGCTTAAGAGAGAGAACCGTATGTACGAGAAGCTCTATCCGCAGATGGTTGAGAAAGAACAGCTTATAGCGGATGTCATAAATGATTTGCATTCCCGTGACAATGCGATATACGAGAGACTTTTCCATTCAGCCGCCCCGCAGATGGATCCGCTCAATGCGATGTCTTTCGTATTTGCCGGCGACTCCATTCCGGACAGGGACATTGTGGCATATACATCCACGCAGGCTGGAGTGCTTGAGAATGCGGCCGTGTCGGTTGATACCAATTTCCGCAGCATCTTTTCCATGATGGCTTCCGGAGAGAAGCCCCTGCCGCCTATGCGCCTGCCGATAGATGGCCTGAAGTTCGCCCAGGTCGGCGCCTCTGTCGGACAGAAGATCAATCCTTTCTACAAAGTGCTTTCGCAGCATTCCGGGGTTGACCTGATAGCAGGACAGGGCACGCCCGTGCTGGCCTCCGGAGACGGCACTGTGACCGATATACGCCGCTCGGGCAAAGGCCTTGGCAACGTGGTGGAGATAACCCACGACGGCGGTTACGTCACGCTTTATGCGCATCTTCAGGACATTGTGGTCAGGAAGGGGGAGAGGGTGTCCTCCGGGAAGAAGATAGCCTGTGTCGGCATCTCCGGCAGTTCTTTCGCCCCGCATCTGCATTATGAGGTGCACCGTGACGGGGAACCTGTGGACCCGGTGAATTATTTTTTCGCCTCTTTCTCTCCGCAGGAGTATGCGAAAGTGGCGTATATGGCAGCAACTACTGGACAATCAATGGATTAATATATGGAACGTCTTTATTATTCTATCGGTGAGACCGCCGAGATTCTCGGTGAGAGCATTTCTCTCGTCAGGTTCTGGTCGGATACTTTCTCCAAGTTTGTCAAGCCTCACAGGAACGCAAAAGGCAACAGGATGTACACTGCGGCTGACATCGAAGTGCTCAAACAGGTGCATCTATTAGTCAAATCCGGCGGAATGACCCTGCAGGGCGCCGCGGCCAGACTTGACGCAGACCGCAAGACAGTGGAGGACAGAGTCAAGGCGATCAACTGCCTGAAAGATATACGCAGCCAGCTGCTTGAAATCAGAAATGCATTATGAAAGTCCGGGATATAACATCGGCTATCGAGGAATTCGCTCCGCTGTCAATCCAGGAAAACTGGGACAACAGCGGCCTGATAGTGGGTTCACAGGATGACGAGGTCCATCAGATTCTGTTCGGATTTGACTGCACTCCGGAACTGATTGACGAGGCAGTAGAATGCGGAGCGGATATGGTCGTCGCTCATCATCCGTTGATTTTCAAGGGGATAAAAAGACTTGACCCGGCTGATCCGGCGGCTCTCGCAGTTATCAAGGCAGTCCGGGCAGGTGTGGCGGTCTATGCCGCCCATACCACGGCCGACAAGGTCATCTCCGGCGTGAGCGGCGCTATGGCCGCCCGTCTTGGACTCGAGAATGTACAAATCCTTGACGAGGACGGCGAAGGCACAGGCTTCGGGACAATAGGCAATTTTCCTTCTCCGATGTCCGCGGAAGAGGCCGTGGCCTATGTGAAGGAGAAATTCTCGCTAAAAGTTGCGCGCTGTTCCAGGCTCATTGACGGACCGGTGAGCAAGGTGGCGATGTGCGGGGGCTCCGGCTCCTCATTGATCGGGGCGGCTGTGAAAGCAGGTGCGCAGCTGTTCATCACCGGAGATGTCTCCTACCACAATTTCTTCACCGTAAATGACTTTATGATAATGGATGTCGGGCATTTCGAGAGCGAAGTTGACATAGTGGACATTTTATTTTCACTGATACGGAAAAAATTTCCTAACTTTGCAGTTCGCATCAGCTCCCGCCTTGCCGGAAGCAACCCGGTGCTTTACCTTTAAAATATAATTATATCAGATATGGCCAAAAAAATCAAGAAAGTCGAGACTCCGATTGACCAGAGGGAGACTTTCGTATCAATCCAGAAAAATTTCGCTGATTCGGAACTGAGCGTCGAGGAAAAGCTCAGGACTCTTTATGCGCTCCAGAAAGCGGACTCAGCCATTGACAAAATCCTTCAGCTCCGCGGTGAGCTCCCGGTGGAGGTGGAGAATCTTGAGAACGAGGTTGCCGGAATGAAAGCCGAGGCAGCCCAGATCACATCCGAGATCGAGGCGTTCAACGCTTCCATCACCAATTTCAAGCACGAAATTGTGGAGTGCGATACTGCTATCGACAAGTACAAGGCGCAGATGGACAGCATCTCCAACAGCCGCGAGTACGATTCGCTCTCCAAAGAGGTTGAGAATCAGGAACTTCTCAAGAAGATTGCACAGAAAAACGTTCTCGACACCAAGGAGACAATCGCTGTCAGGAAAGCTGATCTCCAGGATCTCAAGGACGCTATGGCTGTAAGAAACGATGACCTCAAGGCGAAGAAAGACGAGCTTGCAACAATCGTCGAGTCCACAGCCAAAGAGGAGAAAGAGCTTCTCGCCGCAAGAGAGGCCTGCGCAGCCAAAATTGATCCGCGCACTATGAGCGCTTATGAGCGCATCCGCAAGAGTGAGCGCAACCATCTCGCCGTTGTTAGTGTCTTCAACAACGACTCCTGCGGTGGATGTTTCAATACAATTATCCCTCAGAGACTTATCGATATTGCATCCAACAAGAAGCTCGTCATTTGCGAGCATTGCGGACGTATTATTGTAAGCAATACCATAGAGTCGGAGGAGGCCTGAATCTGAAGCGCTATGGCGGAGCAGAAAAAAAGTACAAGAACCAAAGCTGCCAAGTCTGTGAACCTTGACACCTTGGGGCTTGAGATGGGCAACAAGCCGCCTCAGGCCCTGGACTTCGAGGAAGCGGTGCTTGGCGCACTGCTTATTGAGCCGAGCTGTGTGGACGAGGCTATGGAAGAGCTCACGCCGGGCTGCTTCTATGACCCGAAACACCGTATGATTTACGAGGCGATGGTGTCGCTCGTCAACGAGCACGTCGCCCTGGATTTGCTGACGGTATCGCAGAAACTGCAGTCCCAGAAGAATCTGGAGGCTGTGGGAGGTTCGCTTGCGCTTGCTTCGCTGTCACAGAAAATCGGTGCGGCCGCCCACGTTGAATATTATATCAAGATACTGAAGCAGAAGTGTATACAGAGAGATCTCATCACTGCTGCGTATGATATTCTGAAGGGTGCGTACGATGATTCGGAGAATGTCGATGACCTCATCGATATGTCCCAGTCGAAGGTCTTCGCCGCAATTCAGAACAATGTCAAGAAAGACGTACAGGATGTCGGCTCCGTGCTCAAGACAGCCCTGGATGAACTTGAGGAACTTCAGGGACAGTCCGGCATCAGCGGTGTCCCGTCGGGCTATGCCGTTCTGGACAAATACACCTTGGGCTGGCAGAAGTCGAATCTCATCATCCTCGGTGCCCGTCCTTCCGTCGGAAAGACAGCCTTCGCCCTGAACGTGCTCCGCAACGCCGCTGTGGACAACAATATGCCCGTGGCGATTTTCTCTCTTGAGATGTCGGCCATCGAACTTGTCAAGCGTCTTATGACCAGCGAGTCAGGACTTGAGGCGGACAAGATAAAGGGCGGCGTGAAGCTGGTTCCGCAGGACTGGGACCAGCTGGAGTACAGCCTGAAGGCTCTTGCGAAGGCGCCTATCTACATTGATGACACTCCGGGCATCTCTATTATGGAGTTCAGGACCAAGGCCAAGAGGCTTGTAAAGTCCAAGGGAGTGCGTTTCATTGTTGTGGATTACCTCCAGCTGATGCAGGGACCGCCTGAACTGAGAGGAATGCGCGAGCAGGAAGTCGCAGCCATTTCCAGAATGCTGAAGGGCACGGCGAAGGAACTGGAGATTCCTATTATGGCTCTTTCCCAGCTCTCACGTAATTCTGTCCAGCGCGGAAACAGCAACAACCGTCCTATGCTCAGCGACCTCCGTGAGTCCGGCTCCATCGAGCAGGACGCGGATATCGTTCTTTTTGTCCACAGGCCGGATGCGATCGGCCTCGGGGATACAGTGGAAGACAAGGAATATACCGAGATTATCATAGCCAAGAACCGTAACGGCCAGATTGACACCATCCCTATGAAATTCAAGGGTTCGCAGCTCCGTTTCGTAGATGCGAGCGAGTCCGTTGCCAACACGTTCGAGTCCAGGATGAACAGCGATGTTCCGGATTCAGGTTACGTGGGTTCCGCAAATGATTTCTCCGATAACGGATTCTCGTGATGAACAGGCTTTTACAAATTACATTGACATTGCTCTGCCTGGCCTTCCCTATTGCGGCCAGCAGGGGAACCGAGCCCGCAAAAGGCCCCAACTGCATACCTGTCAAATCGTTGAAGGAAGACCGCCTGGCTTATGGCGCTGGCGAGAAATTGAATTACACGATGAGGTACAAGTGGAAATCCATCAATGCCGATGTCGCAAAAGCCACTGTTACCCTGGACACTGCCACGCTCAACGGCATTCCGGTATTCCACAGCACAGTGAAAGGCCGTACCGCCAAGTTCTATGACATCTTCTTCAAGGTCAGGGAGAATTTCCAGTCCTGGTTCACAAGGGACGGCATTGTCCCGGTCAAGTTCGCTCGCGACTCAAGGGAGGGCGGATATTATTCAGTGAACAGCTATGATTACCGCTGGGATGAGGAGGAACCGTTCATCGCGGCTGACCTGGAGACCTCACGCAAGTCTCCGTGGAGCCTGGAGATACCTCTCGACCCTTGTACATACGATCTGCCGGCCCTGTTCTATATGGCCAGAAATATGAACTTCAGCAAAGTCAAGCCGAATATAAAGTATCCGATGACATTCGTCATTGACGATGATGTGTACAATGTCTATTTCATCTGGCTGGGCAGGGAAAAGCGCTTCATAAAAGGAGTAGGCACTGTCAAGACGATGAAATTCGCGGCCAAACTGATTGCCGGGGAGGTATTCAGCGGGGAATCCGATATGTTCGTATGGATTTCCGAGGATGAGAACAGGATTCCGGTGTATTTCGAAGCTCCGATAAAGGCGGGAAAAGTCAGCGGCAGGATTACCGGATGGGAAGGCCTCAGGCATCCGTTTGAGGCTTTGATAGAAAAGGATTGATTCACGATGGCATCAGGGAAATCGATATCGCATAAAGGCAAAGTCCTGAAGGTTGAGGACGGAGTGGTTTCTGTGGAAATTATCTCGCAGTCAGCCTGTTCCGCCTGCCACGCCGCCGGACTGTGCAGTATGTCGGAGGCGGTGAGCAAGGTGGTGGAGGTGCCTCTTCTTCCGGGGACGGACTATGCTCCTGGAGAGAACGTGGAAGTGCTCCTGTCACCTTCGATGGGAATGAAGGCGGTGACGGCGGCTTACGTGGTGCCGCTCGCTGTCCTTGTCCTGATATGCGTCTCTCTCTCTTATGCTGGGGTAAATGAGATAATTACGGGGACTGCGGGGCTCTGTGGGGTGGCTGTTTGGTACCTCTGCCTGTACTTTGCCCGCGGACATTTCTCCAAAGAGTATGTCTTCAATATAAGAAAGGAAAACAATTACAATTTATAACAATGATGACTTCAACAATTATTTGGACTATTGTGATTATCGCCGTCCTCGGACTGGTGCTGGCAATCGTCCTCTACCTTGTGGCTGAAAAGTTCAAGGTTGATGAAGATCCCAGAATCGACGAAGTGGAAAAGGTGATGCCTGGTGCAAACTGCGGTGGCTGTGGCTTCGCAGGTTGCCGGGCTTTTGCTGAAGCGGCTGTCAAGGCCCCGAACCTGGACAATAATTTCTGTCCTGTCGGAGGCAATGCCGTTATGCAGAAAGTCGCTTCAATCCTCGGTTACGAGGTGGCCGAGAAGGCGCCTATGGTGGCAGTTGTCCGCTGCAATGGAACCTGTGCCAACAGGCCGAAAATCAATGAGTACGGCGGGATGAAATCCTGCAAGGTCAAAGCCGCTCTCTATGCCGGTGACACAGCCTGTGCGTTTGGTTGCCTCGGCTGCGGGGACTGCGTTGCAGCGTGTCAGTTCGGTGCTCTCTCGATGGATGAGACCACTGCTCTACCGGTGGTTGACGAAAGCAAGTGTGTCGCCTGCGGAGCCTGCGTCAAAGCCTGCCCTAAAGGGATTATTGAACTCCGCAACAAGGGCCCGCGCAGTATGCGTGTCTATGTCTCCTGTGTCAACAAGGACAAAGGCCCTGTGGCCCGCAAGGCCTGCAAGGCTGCCTGCATCGGCTGCGGACTCTGTGCCAAGAACTGTCCTCACGACGCCATAACAGTGGAAGGCAATGTCGCCTACATTGATTTCACCAAGTGCAAACTCTGCCGCAAGTGCGTGGCTGTATGCCCTACGGGTGCGATACACGATGTGAATTTCCCTAAACCGGTGGACCGGACTCCAAAACCGGCACCAAAGCCAGCGGCAGCTCCGGCAGCCAAACCGGCTGTGGCTCAGGTTCCTGTTGAGAAACCGGCCGCTGCTCCTGCTCCTGCAAAGCCTGAGGCAGAGGTGAAACCGGCTGAACCACAAGTTAAAGAATAAGGAGGAAGGATAATATGAGAAGAACATTTTCAATTGGCGGTGTTCATCCTGCTGACAGCAAGATTTCAAGAGGATGTGCCATCGAGGTGCTCCCGACTCCGCCAACAGTGTATATATCAGTGTCACAGCATATCGGCGCTCCGGCAAAGCCGATTGTCGCTGTTGGTGATAAAGTCAAGACCGGACAGCCGGTGGCAGAGCCGGGCGGATTCGTCTCCGCATACATCCATTCATCTGTTTCCGGAACCGTAAAGTCAATCGGACCACGCAAGGACCTTGCCGGCAACTGGCAGACCTGCATCGAGATTGCAGTCGAGGGTGACGAGTGGGCAGAAGGAATCGACACATCAGACACTCTCATCACCGAATTCACCGATGACAACAAGGTGATTATGGACAAGATCCGTCTCGGCGGAGTTGTCGGACTCGGCGGCGCTACATTCCCGACCCACGTGAAGCTGTCTCCTCCTCCGGGAAAGAAATGTGAGATGCTTATCATAAACGGTTGTGAATGTGAGCCTTATCTCACTTCCGACTTCAGAACCCTGCTCGAAAAAGGTGAGCAGGTAGCAGTCGGAGTGGCCATTATCAAGCAGGTGCTCGGTGTGGACAAAGCCACTATTGCAATAGAAGACAACAAGCCGGAGGCCATCAGCCATATGGAGGAAGTGCTTGCCGGTCTCAGGCAGAAATCCCCTAAATTCGAGGGCATTTCCGTTATGAGCCTTATGAAGAAATATCCTGAAGGTGGTGAAAAGCAGCTTATTGACGCTGTTATGCACCGTCAGGTCCCGTCAGGGGCTCTTCCGATTGACGCCGGCGCGGTAGTCCAGAACGTGGCCACTGCCCTCGCTGTCTATGACGCCGTACAGAAGAACAAGCCTATAATTGATAATTCAGTAACTGTCACAGGAGACTGTGTAGCAGCTGAAAACCAGCACAATTTCCTCGTAAGAGTGGGTACGCCGCTTTCATACATCATCGATAAAGCCGGTGGAATTCCTGAGGGCGCTGTCAAAGTCATAAGTGGCGGTCCTATGATGGGCAAGGCCATTGCCAATCTCGATGCCGCCACTCTCAAAGGCACATCTGCCCTGCTTTTCCTCACTGCTGAGCAGACAGAGCGCAAGCCTGAGACAAACTGCATCCGTTGCGGCAAATGCGCACAGGCCTGTCCTATGGGACTTGAGCCGTTCCTTCTTCAGAAATACGCCCGGCTCGACAATGCCGGGGCCTTGGAGGAGAACGCTGTCCAGGACTGCATAGAGTGCGGCTGCTGTCTATACAGCTGCCCTGCCTACATTCCGCTTCTTGACATCATCCGTCAGGGCAAGGTGAAAGTGATGGGCATAATGAGGGCGCGCGCTGCCGCTGCCAAGGCTGCCGCTGAAGCCGCCAAGGCAGAGAAAAAGTAAGTTGAACAATAAAGCATTGAAATACAATGAACAGACTTTTGGTTTCCCCGAACCCGCACATCCACGCGCCGGTTTCCACCAAGTCGCTTATGCGTGACGTGGTTATTGCGCTGATGCCTGCGGTGATCGTGTCGGTGCTCTTCTACGGTCTTGGAGAGATAGTCGTCCTTGCGACATCAGTCATCTCCTGTGTGTTGCTTGAGTACTTGATTACAAGATATTTACTTAAAAAACCATCCACAATAGGCGACTGGTCGGCTGCAGTGACCGGTATTCTTCTCGCACTCAACCTGCCGAGCTCCACACCTTGGTGGATTGTGTTCCTCGGAGCCCTCTTCGCCATAGCCGTGGCCAAGATGACATTCGGCGGACTTGGACAGAATCTTTTCAATCCGGCCATCGCCGGCCGCGTTTTTCTCCTTGTGTCATTCCCTGCCGCAATGACCAACTGGCAGATCCCGGGAGGTCTATTCGGAGTTGACGCCGCTTCCGGCGCGACCCCTCTCGGCCTCATCAACGAGGGCATTATGTCAGGGGCGTCCATCCAGGACATTATGGCTGAGAACGGCTTCAGCTACGGACAGATGCTTTTGGCAAATGTCGGAGGCTCTGTAGGCGAGATTTCCGCTTTGGCGCTCCTTGCCGGCTTCGTCTATCTGCTTGTCCGCAAGGTCATCAGGCCGCATATCACCCTGTCAATATGGGCTACTGTCGCCCTGACATCCCTGATATTCTGGCTGGCGGATCCGTCCCGTTTCACGGACCCTGTGTTCAACCTTCTTTCCGGAGGTATGATTCTGGGCTCCTGCTTCATGGCCACGGACTATGTGACATCTCCTATGAGCGTCAAGGGCGGCATCGTCTTCGGTATCGGCATAGGTTTCATTACAATGATGATCCGGTATTTCGGCTCATATCCGGAAGGTATGTCATTCGCTATTCTCATTATGAACTCTACGGTTCCGCTCATCAACAGGTGGTTCCATCAGAAAAAATACGGGAGGAAATAATATGGCCGCAGCATCCAATCTTAAAAATATGGCGCTCTGCCTTTTCGGCACCTGCCTTGTCTGCTCCGCCGTGCTCGCCGGAGTTTACGCCCTGACCGCCGCACCAATTGCGGAGACCAATGCTGCCCTGCTCAAGGCTTCCATCGCGAAAGTGCTTCCTGAGGGAGGCGAGATTTCCGAGGCGAAAGCTCTTGAGGTGGGCGGAATGCCATCCGAGTATTATGAGTGTGTAAAGGACGGTGAGACTGTCGCATTCGCAGTCAAATCCACTACTGTAGGTTTCGGGGGCCCTCTCACCGTTATGGTGGGACTGCTTCCGGGAGGAGTGGTTTACAACACTTCCGTGCTCGCTCATACCGAGACTCCTGGTCTTGGAGCGAAATGCACCACAGATGAGCATTTCTACGGACAGTTCAGGAATTATGACGCCGTCAATGGCAAGCTAACTGTTAAGAAAGACGGCGGCGACCTGGACGCCATCACAGCATCCACAATCACGTCAAGGGCTTACTCTTTGGCTGTGAAGAATGCAGTGGAGGCTCTCGCCGGTGTTCCAATGCCGATTTCTGAATAACTGGAGGACAAGATTATGACAAAATTTCAGCTTATAACCAAGGGCCTGGTAAAGGACAACCCAACATTTGTCCTTCTCCTCGGTATGTGCCCTACACTGGCCACCACGACATCGGCCGTCAACGGACTGAGTATGGGCCTTGCCACGCTTTTCGTGCTCGTCCTTTCAAATATGGTGATTTCAGCTATCGCCCCGGCCGTCCCGGACAAGGTGCACATTCCTGTGTATATTGTGGTCATTGCCACTTTTGTGACTGTGCTTCAGTTTGTTATGCAGGCTTACACCCCTGATGTATATGCCACTCTGGGCCTTTTCATCCCGCTTATCGTCGTGAACTGCATCGTTCTCGGCCGCGCGGAGGCTTTCGCCAGCAAGAACGGCATTATTGACTCGGCGCTTGACGGAATCGGGGTCGGTCTCGGATTCACGCTTTCCCTTACTGTCATCGGACTTGTCAGGGAGATTCTCGGAAGCGGCTCCGCATTCGGCTTCAAGTTTATTTCCGGTGACGGCATCCTCGCCTTTGTGATGGCTCCGGGCGCATTCCTCGTGCTCGGCTACCTTATGGTTCTGTTCAACAAGATTGCCAAGAAAGACTAACGGATTATGGAAATTTTACTTATAATAGTTTCGGCGATATTCGTCAACAATATCGTTCTCGCGCAGTTCCTCGGAATCTGCCCGTTCCTCGGAGTTTCCAACAAGCTTTCAACGGCTACCGGTATGTCCGCGGCCGTGTGCTTCGTGATCACTCTCGCCACGATTGTGACATATCTGCTCAACAATTACCTGCTTGTTCCGCTCGGACTCGAATTCCTCCAGACGATTTCTTTCATCCTCGTGATCGCCGCACTGGTGCAGATGGTGGAGATTGTTCTCAAGAAAGTCAGCCCTTCCCTGTATCAGGCTTTGGGAATTTTCCTGCCTCTCATCACCACGAACTGCGCCGTCCTCGGTGTGGCTATCACTGTGGTGACCAAGGAGTTCACATTCGGGCTGCCGTCCCATATGCTCGGACTTGGCGAAGCTGTGCTCTATGCTTTTGCTACTTCATTGGGCTACGGACTGGCTATGGTGCTGTTCTCCGGAATGCGTGAGCAGCTTTCCCTGAACGATGTTCCAAAAGCTTTCAAGGGCGTTCCTATCGCTCTTGTGACAGTCAGCATACTTGCTATGGCCTTTATGGGATTTTCCGGTATGGTATAGTGTTTGTTGCGACATTTTGAGCATCATCCTTTGCAGGAAGTTGTATATCTTTGCAGGGATGGTGCTTTTTTATTAATGTTATTGTTCAACAACAAATAATGAAGTATTATGAAGAAGACAATTCTTATCATCGCGGCGGTGATTGGTTTCGCCACTGCTGTTTCCGCACAGCCTAAGGCTATCGGCGGACGTCTCGGATATGGTGTTGAGGCCAGCTATCAGCATTACCTCGGAGATCCTAATTTCTTGGAAATTAATGCGGGAATCTGGGGGCTCAGCGACATCGGATTCAAAGCTACAGGTATTTATAACTTCGTGTTCGCACAGCCGAAATGGAGCCCGCGCGGCTCCTGGGCCTGGTACGCCGGCCCTGGTGTGACTCTCGGAACTGCCGCCTACAATGACAAGACCGGGAAGTTTTTCTTCGGAATTGTGGGCCAGATTGGTCTCGAATATGAGTTCTGGTTCCCTCTGCAGCTTTCAGCTGACCTGCGTCCGACATTCGGATTCTGCGACAGCGAGTTCTACAAGGACGGAATCTCATACGGATTCATCCCGACCATAAGCGTCAGATACGCATTCTGACAATTTGCCGGCATACCCGGAAACATCGGGAGAGAGGGTGGTTGTCCATCCTCTCTCCCGCTTTATTCAGGCAGGATGTAAATTTATTGAGAGCTAATTGATAATCAATAGATTATTTATATATTTGCAACCGGAACCTGATATCAATTCTTATATGATTCGTTGCATTACTATTGATAGTGATCCGACGGCCCGAAAACAATTGGAATCCTATATCCTCAGAATTCCTTTCCTTCAGCTTGTCGGAAGCTGCGTCAATGCGGGTGACGCAGTGAACTATTTTGAAGACAACATGGTCGATGTCGTGTTTATGGAAATCAACCTTCCGGATGCAAACGGCATTGACTTCATCCGTTCTCTCAATGCGCCCCAGCCAATTGTTGTTTTTACGACAAATGTTACAAAGTATGCCATAGACAGCTATAAACTCGATGCGGCCTACTATATTGTCAAACCCTATGTTTTCGACGACTTCCTGCATTCCGTGGAGAGGGTGAGAATGCAGTATCTGCTGCGCAACGGCACACTCTCCATCCCGGGCATAGATTACGATGATGCCATTTTCTTCAAGAGTGATTATAAAATCGTCCGTCTCAGCCTGAACTCCCTGATATGTGTGGAAGGTATGAGCGAGTACCTGAAACTGCATACTGACAGAAAGGATGACAAACTTGTTATCCTGATGAGTATGAAGAAGTTGGAAGAACGGCTCCCTTCATCGTTTATGAGGATTCACAAGTCGTATATCATCAATCTTAAACACATCACAGAGGTCTCACGAGGGAGGATTTCTCTTGATAATGGAATGGTGATTCCTATAGGCGAAATCTACAAGGACGCATTTCAGTCCTATATCGAAAGCAAGTTCGTGGGAAAATAGCCGTGACTTAAAGCAGTGCGGCGAACAGACGGATTATGCGCTGCACAATCTTCTTGTACCAGGGACGTCTCATCCAGGCTGACAGCGTAACCTCTTTGGATGCCTCCATATCCTTCAGGAATATGGCTTTGTTCACCTTGGCCGCAGTAATGTCATAGATATATGCGTTGAGTTCGTAGTCCAGATTGAAACTGCGGAAATCCATATTGGCAGAGCCGATTTCGGACAGGTAGTCGTCACTTACAAATGTCTTTGAATGGATGAAACGGCCTTCTCTCTCGTATATTCTCACTCCGGCCTCCAGGCATTCGGTGAAATACGAGCGGTTTGCCGGCCCCATAAAGAACAGGTCCGCCTTTTTCGGCACCATCACCCTGACATCCACTCCGCTGAGCGCGGCCGACTGCAGGGCCTGGAGCATCGGCTCAGGAGGTACGAAATAAGGCGTCTGGATGTAAATGTATTTCTTTGCGTGCTGGACGGCCCATACGGCTCCCATATGGATGTTCGGCCATCTTGATTCCGGCTCATCCGGGACAATCTGGATAAGTGTGTCATTCCCCTTGAGCTTGAAATTCATGTCCAGGCTCTGAATCGGGGCTTTGGCCAATGCCTCAGCTATCCCGTTTCCTTCGGACTCGTCCTCGGCAGTGACTCCGTCTACGGCTGTCCTGGATTCCTCATTTTCCTGGCACATAGGAAAATACTTCTTGAAATCACTGTCAATGCTCCCGTCCGCAGTGATCCAGGTGTTGAGAAAACTGTATTGCAGCCCGGCCACGGCGTTGCCGGTTATGCGCAGGTGGGTATCTCTCCAGCGGATGAAATAATCGTCACTGATGTTCATTCCGCCGGTGTAGCCGATTTTTCCGTCGATTACGACAATTTTCCTGTGGTCCCGGTAATTGAGCTGGGTGACGAGGTTTACGAGCGGCCAGCGCGGCTTGGTGAATTTCTCAACCTCCACCCCGGCCTTCTTCATCTCGTTGTAGTATCTTGGCCTTATGGCGATGTTCGCTATGTTCTCGTGTATGAATCTGACCTTCACTCCTTCCCTTGCTTTCTGCATCAGCATTTCCTTAATCTGCTGGCTGCCTTTGTCCTGCCGGAAATAGAAATACTCGATATGGATATATTCCTTGGCGTTTTTCAAGTCCTCCATCAGGAGCTCGAATTTCCGGTGTCCTGAAGTGATGATTTCCAGGTTATTGCCGTTGGTAACGCAGGTTGATCCGTCGCTTGCGAGCAGTTTTGTCAGAGTCTTGTATTCCCGTCTGACCAGATTGTCCGCTGTATGCCCGAACAGCAGCCTGTGGACATTGGAGTCCGCCCTTGTCCCGAATATGGTGATGAAACGCCTGTGCTTCAACTTGAAATACCAGGACTGCCGCAGATTGATTCCCACCATAAAATAGAGAATGAGGCCGATGACCGGCAGGAGGGTGATGACCAGAATCCAGGCGATTTTTTTTGCGGAGTCTCCGTCGTCTAAGATAATCACAATCACTGTCCCCAGAATCAAGATTCCGAGGAATACTGACAATATGACGGAGAGCACCTGCATAGGGGCTTATTTCAATAAACTAAAAGGAACAGGCCGGCAGCGGCGGCTGCACCGGCGAGAGGCCCGGCTACAGGAACCCAGCTGTAGCTCCAGCCGCTGTCCCTCTTGCCGTCTATAGGAAGCAAATGATGTGCAAGCCTCGGTCCGAGGTCCCTGGCCGGATTCATCGCATAGCCTGTGGTTCCACCAAGAGACATGCCGAGAGCCATAATCAGTCCTGTTACAGGGAATGCTCCAAGGCCGCCTTCGGAAATTGTCGTGCCCATAATGTTGGCTGTGTTGCCGGAAGTTCCAAGCGCGAGAATGATGAACACCAGCAGGCAGGTGGCTATGAACTCGCTGAACAGATTGACACTCTTGTGGTCGATGGCCGGCATCGTGCAGAATGTGCCGAGAATGCCTTCAGGATTGCCTGAAGATGCTTTGTAGTGGTCTGAGTAGAAGATATATACCAGCAGAGCCCCGCAGAAGCCCCCGAGCATCTGTGCCGCGGCGTAAGGCAGTACGGCGTTCCAGGCGAATTTTCCGCTGATGGCCAGGCCGAGGCTCACGGCCGGATTGAGGTGCGCGCCGGAATACGGGCCCGCTATGAAAACACCGCACATTACGGCGAATCCCCAGGCCATTGTTATGACTATCCATCCGGCTCCTTTGGCTTTGGATTTCTCAAGGGTGCAAGCGGCGCATACGCCGTCTCCAAGCAGTATCATCACCATTGTGCCGATGAATTCGAAAATGCATTTATTGAAAAGTGTAAGTTCCATAAGGCCAGTAGTTTAATGTTATTCTGTCTTTCCTGAAAGAGCCCTGCGTACAGCATCTTTCCAGCCGTTTTTCAGGCTCATCACCTTTTCTGCGGGAGCGAGAGGGCTGAACTCTGTCTCAGCTGTCCACTGCCTCTTTATTTCGTCCAGGTCTTTCCAGTAGCCTGTTGCGAGGCCAGCAAGATAGCAGGCTCCCATTGCCGTGGTTTCCGTCACTTTAGGACGTATCACTTTGGTTCCTAAAATGTCGGCCTGGAACTGCATCATAAGATTGTTCCGTGAAGCGCCTCCGTCCACTTTCAGTTCGGAAAGCCTGATTCCGGAATCTTTTTCCATAGCGTTGACTATGTCCATTGTCTGGAACGCAATGCCTTCCAATGCGGCCCTGGCGATGTGCGCCGCTGTTGACCCGCGGGTGAGCCCGTAGATGCAGCCTTTGGCATACTGGTCCCAGTAAGGGGCTCCCATACCTGTAAGGGCAGGGACGAAATACACTCCTCCGTTGTCCGGGACAGTCATCGCAAGTGCCTCTATCTCAGACGATGACCTGATTATCCCGAGTCCGTCACGCAGCCACTGCACTACTGAACCGGCCACGAAAATGCTGCCTTCGAGCGCATAATTGACTGTGTCCCCGATTTTCCAGGCCACTGTTGTCAGTAGATTGTTTTTTGACAGAATCGGCTTTGTCCCGCTGTTCATAAGCAGGAAGCAACCGGTTCCGTATGTGTTCTTCACCGAGCCCGGGGCGGTGCACATCTGGCCGAACAGGGCGGCCTGCTGGTCGCCTGCTATGCCGGATACAGGCACCTCGTGGGCAAAAATGGTGGTCTTGGTATATCCGTATATCTCGCTGGATGAATGGACTTCAGGCATCATTGAGGCAGGTATTCCGAAGAGATTCAGCAAGTCGTCGTCCCAGTTCAGGGTGTGGATGTTGAACAGCATTGTCCTTGAGGCATTGCTGACATCTGTCACGTGGCATTCTCCCCGGGTGAGATTCCATATCAGCCAGGTGTCAACTGTGCCGAAACGCAATCTGCCCGCCTCAGCCTTTTCTCTCGCTCCCGGCACGTTTTCGAGAATCCACCTTATCTTCGTGGCGCTGAAGTAGGCGTCTATGATAAGGCCTGTCTTCTCCCTGATGTATCCTGTGAGATTCCTCTCTTTCAGAGTGTCGCAGTATTCGGAAGTCCTCCTGTCCTGCCAGACGATGGCGTTGTAAACAGGCTCGCCGCTCTCTGCGTCCCATACGATTGTGGTCTCCCTCTGGTTGGTGATTCCGATGCCGGCGATGTTCTTCCCGTTGATGCCCATAGCCGTGATGGCCTCTGCCACAACTGAAGCCTCAGAAGACCAGATGTCTTTCGGGTCGTGCTCCACCCAGCCCGGTTTCGGGAAATGTTGCGGGAATTCCTTTTGCGCAGATGCGCGGATACGGCCTTCCCGGTCGAATACTATAGCTCTGGACGAGCTTGTCCCCTGGTCAAGGGCAAGGATGTACTGCTCCATAAGTATTTTAGTTTTAATGTGTTTCTGTATGACGGACTACAGCTCCTTCCTGAGCCTGGCCTTCGGAATTCCGAGCTGGTCCCTATATTTGGCGATCGTTCTCCTCGCCACTTTGTAGCCCTTCTCGTTCATAATGGTGACAAGCTGGTCATCTGTAAGCGGCTTGTGCTTGTCCTCCTTGTCAACACATTCCTGGAGGACTTTCTTCAGCTCCCTTGTGGATACTTCCTCTCCCTGCTGGTTTTCAAGCCCTTCCGAGAAGAAATATTTAAGCGGGAAAATCCCGAAATGTGTCTCTATATATTTGCTGTTGACCACTCTGGAGATGGTGGATATGTCGAAACCTGTCTTGGCGGCTATGTCCTTGAGCACCATTGGCTTGAGATTGGACTCGTCCCCATCCATAAAATAATCCCGCTGGTAGTCAACGATGGCCTGCATTGTGCTGAGCAGGGTGTTGTGGCGCTGCTTAAGGGCCTCTACGAACCACTTGGCGGAATCCATTTTCTGCTTCACGAATGTGGCTGCCTCTTTTTTCTGTCGTTCGGATGAAGAGGCGGCCTCCATCAGCAGGTCAGCGTATTTCTTGTTTATCCTGATTTCCGGTATGGAGAATCTCGGCATAGACAGTTTCAGCTCTCCGTCCTCCAGGTCAAGAACGAAATCCGGTACAATCTGCTGTGCCTGGTCATTGTAAGAATCGTCGATCTGTCCTCCCGGTGATGGATTGAGCTTGACAATCTTGGCCATCGCCGCCTTCATCTCGCTTTCCGAGAGGCCCAGCCGGGCCATTATCTTCTGGAAGTGCTTGTTGGAGAATTCCTGGAAATAATGCTCCACGATTTTTTCCGCATCTTCCACCTCCTTGGTCTGTTTCAGTGATTTAAGCTGTATCAGGAGACACTCTCTAAGATCTCTCGCTCCGATTCCCGGCGGGTCGAATTCCTGGATGATATGAAGCATATCCAGTATCTCGTTCTCGTCGGTGGTTATGTTCATTCTGAAAGCGAGGTCGTCCACCAGGCTGTCCAGGTCTCGTCTCAGATACCCGTCGTCATCCAGGCTTCCGATGATGAACGCGGCCACATTGTACTGATGCTCGTTCAGGTTGCGGAAACCGAGCTGTTCCATAAGGCTTTGAGTGAAACTTTCCTTGACCGAGAATGTGTTGTACTGCGGTCTTTCATCCTTGCCGTAATTGTTCACTCTCAGCCTGTAATCAGGTATTGAATCATCCTCTTTAATCTCGGAGAGGGATATTTCCCTCGGCTGCTGATCATCGTCGGAGTCATCGTTGCTTTCAGGAGCATTGTCATCCAGAACAGGATTCTCTTCAAGCTCCTTGCGGATTCTCTGTTCCAGTTCCTGGACCGGCAGCTCGATGAGCTTGATGGTCTGTATCTGGAGCGGGGAAAGCTTCTGGACTTGTTTGAGGCTTAATTCCTGTTTAAGCATAATTCGCTGATTGTTATAGTTTTAAAGGTTTCTTGCAACTTTTACCGTATCTATTGTGAATGTGTGCTTTCTGTCAGGCGCCGGGAATTCTATAGGCTCTTTTACTATGAATGCCGCAGGGAATGCCGGTTTGACTCTCTGCAGAAACTCCATTGCCTCCGACTTGGTCCTGAAGTCTCCGACCGCCACTTTGAAGAACGGATTCTGGTAACTTCTGTATGCCGGAACTCCCGGATAGCTGATCGAGAACTTCCTGACCACCTGCTCCGAGGCGTTTCTCGCATTCTGGCTGTTGTCGAAAAATATCCTGACCCTGTAGCCGGACAATGTCCTTGACGGATTTCTTTCTATATGCCGGCGCATAGCGTCCGTGATAGCCTGCGACTGGTGTATCTTCACCTCTCCGGAGCCGTAATGCCCGCCGTTTAGGATATTGTATATGGATTTGCCCACAAGGGCAGAATCGAGTGCGGCGCTCTGCCTGAACACAAGCGAGTCAGTCTCTTTGACGGTGTTCTGCGCACCGCTTGCGGAAGGGAAAAGGAGCGCTGCGGCCACGGCAGCCATCATTGCGATTGATATTTTATTGAAATGTCTCATATTTTCATAATTTGATTTTCCCGGCCAGCTTGTTGAGCGGCACTTGTTTCAGGGAAATCTTTTTCTTGATTCCTTTGGCCTTCACGGACGCTTCGATGTCCACGGAGACCTGATTCATATCGAAATTCCGTGCCAGACTGAGGACGGACAGCAACGACACGCCGTCAGATACTCTTCCGTCCACTTCAACTGTATGAAGCTCAGATGTTTTCTTCTTCACGACAATCGGCTCCGCCGCTTCGAAATCCACATATCTCGCGCCTTTGTAATAAACTGTTCCGCTGATGTCGGATACGGTGAATGTCATTGAAGGATTGTCCACGCCGGCTTCCACTATGGCTTTCACTCCGCGCAGTCCTGAGGGCGTGATCTGCACCAGCCTGGCTGAAGTGATACGGATGTCCTCGATTTTTCCGCAGCCGCTTATCATTATGACGCTCAGCGCCAAAAGTGTTTCAATTAATATTTTTTTCATAAAAATCCACTCTGCTTCTGTCCTTTCAAAGGCAAATCTTAATTTACAAATATAGATAATTTTAGGAAAAGTAAATATCTTTGCAGATGATTTTCACCTGTCCGGGAAGCCGGATTTTAATTGGAATTACGATGTCAGAAAGAAAAGTTTATATCGAGACATACGGCTGCCAGATGAATGTCAATGACACAGAGGTCATTTTCTCCATTCTGGCGGAAGCCGGGTATGACCGCACCGAGAATATTGAGGAAGCCGATGTGATTATGGCCAACACCTGCTCTGTCAGGGACAATGCCGAACAGCGCATCTGGGGAAGGATTGACCAGTTCTATGGACAGAAGCGCCTCCGCGAGGGTGTCCTGACAGGCATCGTCGGCTGTATGGCCGAGAGGCTGAAGGACAAGCTTCTTGAAAGTGGAAGAGTGGATTTCGTGGCCGGACCGGATTCTTACCGTTCGCTTCCGGCGATGCTGTCCCGGATTTCCCCGGGCCATCCCCAGATCAATGTGGAGCTGTCCCGCGAGGAGACTTACAGCGACATCAAGCCTGTCAGAATCGACAAGAACGGGGTTTCGGCCTTCATTTCCATAATGAGGGGCTGCAACAACGTCTGCTCATACTGCGTGGTGCCATATACCAGGGGAGCGGAACGCAGCCGTGATCCGAGAACGATACAAATGGAGGCCTGCGACCTGTTCAGCCGCGGCTACAAGGAGGTCACTCTCCTCGGACAGAATGTGGACTCATATCTGTGGAAAGGCGTTGACGGACATCCTGACGTGGATTTCGCCGATCTGCTGTCGAGTGTGGCGGAGATCAGTCCGGAACTGCGGGTGCGTTTTTCCACTTCGCATCCCAAGGATATCAGTGACAAGGTGATAGAGACAATGGCAAAGTATCCGAACATCTGCCGCCATATCCATCTGCCGGTCCAGTCGGGAAGCGATGTGATGCTCGAGAAGATGCGCAGGCGCTATACCAGGGAGTGGTATCTCGGCCGCGTCTCGAAAATCCGCGAGGTGATGCCGGACTGCGCCATAACGACTGATATCATAGCCGGATTCTGCGGCGAGACTCTTGAGGACCATCAGGACACCCTTTCAGTGATGCGCGAGGTCGGCTACGACTATGCCTATATGTTCCAGTATTCTGAACGTCCCGGCACTCTCGCTGCGAAACATTATCCTGATGACATACCGCCGGCAGAGAAGACCCGCCGCCTGAATGAGATTATCGCCCTCCAGAACGAACTGAGCCTTGAAAGCAACAGGCGCGATGTCGGCAAGACATTCAGGGTCCTGGTGGAGGGCCCGTCACGCCGAGATCCGGCCGACAGTTGCGGCCGCGCCTCAAACAACAAGATGTGCGTGTTCCCGGCCACTGTCTCCGGCGGGACTGTCAAAGCCGGTGACTACGTGGATGTCAGGGTGGTTTCCTGCACATCGGCCACTCTGATCTGCGAGAGGGTCTGATCCCCAGCCACTATACGTAAGATGCCTGCTCGTCCGCGAAACTGTAGAAACAGCTGTCGCAGATGATGATATGGTCTATCAGCGATATCCCGAAAGTGGATGAGGCTTTTTTCAGTTCCTGGGTCTGGCGTATGTCCGCCTGGCCCGGATAAGGGCTGCCGGAAGGGTGGTTGTGAGCGAGTATCATCCCGAGGGCTTTCTTTTCAAGGGCTTTCCTGATTATTATGCCGTTGTCCAGGACAGTGCCCGTCTGGCCTCCGGAACTCATTTTCTCCTTGGCTGTCACCCGGTTGGCCCTGTTCATATAAATCACCCAGCATTCCTCGTGGTCGAGCCCTTTCATAACCGGCAGGAGCAGTTCGAAGGCCTGCCTTGCGTTCGTTATCGGCCTGCTGTCCGTCCCCGTTTTCTCCAAGGCCAGTCTCCTCCCGAGTTCAAATGCCGCCGCCACTGCGATTGCCTTGTCCTTCCCGATGCCCCTAACTTCAGTCATCTTGTCGAGCGACATCATTGACAGGGTGGTGAGGTCTCCTGCGAGCCCGAGTAGTTCCCTGGCCACGCTGACCACATCGCGGCCCATCCCGCCGGTCCTCAGCAGAATCGCCATCAGTTCCGCATTGCTCAATGCGTAAGCCCCTTTTGCCGCCAGCCTTTCCCTCGGCCTTTCTTCTTTGTTGATATCTTTCAGTGTCATTGAGAAATGTTGTTTTAAAGTCCATCTGCCCGAAAGATATGACAAATAAAAACAATAAACCTGCGGAAGTGGATTATTCTCCGCAGGTTTTTATCTTTTTTAAAGTTTTAAAATTAATTTTAAACTCCCTTGGATGCCAAAATCAGGTCACCGAGTTCCCGTATATCCCTGACAATCAGGTCTGGAGGGAAAAATTCCGGATTCGGGTCGGTCTTTGCGTTCTCTGCGACCTGGAGTGCGGTCTCGATGGTTGTCTCGCCGGAAAGGACGAGTACGCCCACAGCTCCGGCGTTGTGCGCCATCGCGGTGTCAGTGTATATTCTGTCACCGGTCATTATTATCTCGTCCGGCCTCAGCCCGTGCCTGTGCATTATGCCGTCCAGCATTGTCGGGTCCGGCTTGCCGAGCACGATGTCCGGCTTCCTGCCAGTGGCGTGCTCGATGCATCTCTGGAGCGAGCCGCAGTCCACCAGTATCGTCTTCTGGTCTGTAGGGCAGACTCTGTCAGGGTTCGTCGCGATGTACGGGATGCCCTGTGATGCCCACCAGGCGGCACGACAGAGCCTTGAATATGTGAGAGTTGTGTCGAAGGCGACCACGAGGACGTCAGGTACGTCACCGGCGTCATCAGCACAGCTTTCGAAACCGGCTTTCTCGAACTGGCTCACCATACTCGGGGTTCCGAGCATATACAGCCTGCGGGCTTCCGGATATTTCTCCTTGATATAGTCAATCGCGGCAAGAGAGGTGGTGTACATATTGTCCTCGCCGGCCTTGATGCCAAGCCCTTCAAGCTTGTGAAGATAGTCGGCAACCGACTTGGTCGGGTTGTTTGTAAGGAACGAATATCCTACTCCAGCCCTTGTCATATCCTCAAGGAATCCGAGGGTGAAAGGGAAAATCCTGCTGCCCATATAGATAGTCCCGTCCATATCGAGGGCTATGTGCTTGATGCGGGACAGCTTCTCGCGGATTTCCGGAGTGAGCTCTTTGTTATAATCAGTGTTCATAATGAAAAATTTTGTTTCGTTTTCTTTCGGATATGTGTCCGCAAAGTTACGAAACAAAATTCAGAATTTCTTCAGTTCCTCAAGCAATTTTTCCTCGCTGCCGGGATTGTATCCGGTATGTGAATAAACAATCTTCCCGTCCGGTCCAACAATGAAGGCCTGAGGTGTGTGGACCACGTTCATTGCCCGCTTGAAATCGCTGTTCTTGTCAAAGAGCAGGGTGAATCCGTCCCATCCGTGACCTTCGGTCAGGGCCTTGGCTTTTGCAAGGAAACGGGTGTCGTCGGTGGATATCGCTATCACTCTGAAATCAGCTACGTCTTTCCATTCGTCAAGAGCTTCGTTTATCGCATCAAGTTCCTGGATGCACGGCTTGCAGGTGACCGCCCAGAACAGTATTACCGCCGGGGTCTTTCCGTCTGCTATTGATTTGGTGTTCACTCTGTTACCGTTGATGTCCTCCACTGTTACCGAGGGAAGTTGTGCGAATGCGGTCAGCTGCATAACTGAGAGCAATACTGCGATGATAAGCTTCTTCATAAATAAATTAATACTAATTTAAAATGTTTAACTCACAAATATACAGAATTTTCAAAAATTATTCATAAAATCCTTTGCGTTTTGCCTTATGATTTATAACTTTGCGACGTTGAATTTATTATGATTCTGACCGTAGTATTATATATAACGGACTGAAACAGATATGTTTATTAAATAAAAACCAAATGAAAAAATTCTTTTTTAACCTTATCCTTGCCAGTCTCTGCGCCTGGGCGCTTACTGCTTGCAAGGAAGATTCTGTGGCTTTGCCATCGGCGACAGTGGAAGTCGTTTCCACGGGAACTCTGGGCGCCGACTTTGTTTTGAAAACCAGTCGCCTGACTGAATTCGCCTATCAGGTGACCCCTTCCGGAGATGAGAACCTCGACCCGTCAGTGCTTTTCGCAGTGGGGACTGTCGGCACTCTCGTCGACGGAGAAAAAACCCTTTCAGTCAGCGGTCTTGACGGAAATTCAAATTACACTCTCGCAGTCGCTTTCAAGGTTTCTGAAGAGCAGTTCTATGAGGAAGTGCTTCTTGTGGAATTCACGACTGCTGACTATGAGGAGACGTTCACTCTTGTGAGAACCGAACCTACCGGCTTCAAGGCGCATTTCAAGATACCACAGTCAGTCAAGGACAACGGAAACGTCATCCGTTACGGGGCTTCCAACTTGTTCGACTACAATGCGTCAAAACTGGGATGGAGGGCTATGCCTGACTATGACCTCCTTGTTGCGAACGGACAGCTGTACTGGGACAAGGATTCGGATCTTGACTGGAACAACGAAAACAATACTTATGAGAATGAATGGGGAGAGGCTGAATATCATTATCCGTTCTCCCCGGGAGAACCGCTCGTGTTCCTTGCCGGCGAGTTCAGCTATGACGAGAACGGTGACTACAATATGTTCGGGCTTCCCGGCTGGTATATACCTTCCTTTGACATAGACGCCTATTATGAATCCATCGGAGGCGGATGGGGACCTCTTGCTGTAGAGGTTGACGACGAGGGCACTGATGAGGACCAGTTCTGGACAGGCTATTTCACCCGCAGGCATTTCCGTCTTGCGGAGCCGGAGCCTCTTCAGGCTGGAGTTGACATCCAGGCCGATGTGCGCGCTGTTAAGGGTACATTGACCATCACTCCTGACGAGAATGTGTTCAGATATTGCTATCTGCTTGTCGATGATGCGACTTTGGAGGAAATGATTTTGCCTTATCTTGGAAATGAGGAATATCTCCAGTGGTTTGTATCATCATACACCGCAGCTCTCAATTTCGGGGCTTCCTATGCCGAGGAGCCGATCCAGATTGCGATCGAGGACTATATCTGGGCGCAGCCTGAGACAAAATATCACCTTCTGGTGACCGCTATGGGCAACGATGAGGGAACCACACAGAATTTCCGTGACTTCACGTTCTCCACAACGCCTAAGACAATGCCTGCTCCGAAGATTGAAGTGAAGGCTATTCCGAATCCTTCCGGAACCGAGTCTCCATACCAGGTATGGTTCAACGTCAAGTGTACAAGCAAGGACGCAACATCAGCCAAGTACGCCGCCAATTATGCCCGCGAGTTCGGAATGCTTCTCAACAACAACAGCACTTACAATGATATAGTATCGTTCGGAAACTCTTTCTATGATGATGAGCTCGCCCTTATCAACTCTGAGGCAGGTTTCGACGTATCGTTCTCCACAATGCCTGGAGAGACTACCCGTCTCGCTGTAGTCGCTTATAATGAGGAAGATACACCTAACGAGATCGAAGGGGACGATTCACCTGCCGTGGCTGATGTCACTGCTATCAAGGAACCGGACGCTCCTGCGGTTGATTCGCCTCTCTTCACCGCTCTTCTCGGAGAATGGACAATGTCCGCCGATGTGGAGTCATACAGCTATCCTTCATATGTTCCTCAAGGCAACAAGAGCTGCAAAGTCGTCATAATGGACAAGGTGACCTACCCTGAGACGCTTCCTGCTTCCGTTTATGATGTTTACAGGGAACTTGCAGGCCTTGAAGTGGAAGAAGTGGACAATCTTTACGCAGAGTTCAAGCAGGAGGCCGAAGAGTACAATGCCAGACTGAAAGGACAGAACCGCCTTCTCTGCCTTGGCTTCGGTTACGAGGCTTCTGTCAGGAATCTCGAGCCTGCCACTCCATTTGAACTGTTCGTCAGTGACAAATACAACGGCTATGACAACCGTTCTATGTTCTGGGATTTCGGACCGAAGTGGTATCTTGAGATTGCTGCCGACGGCTCTGTTTCCGTCCCGGTCAATTCTACAAGACTCTATCCTATGTCAAGCTGGGTTAGCAGCACTCTTTATCTTGGTGGATACAACGACTCGGGTGCTATCACAGTAGGTGAAAACGATGAGTCAGCAAGGTTCTCCGTGACAGTTTCAGAGGACAATTCGACAATCACTGTCAATCCGATAACTTATAATGATGAGGCGTACTATCCTAATGCCATGTCAGTGAATTACGGATATGCATACCTCGCAGGCTACAAGACAGTTTCCGCCCTCACTCTCACCAAGGGATGGACAGAGCCCGAGGCTCCGGCACCTTCTTCAACCAAGGCTGTGGCAGGTTCCGCAGCAGGCGTGCAGAGAATCAATTCTTCTGACGCTCCAGCAACTGTATGCCCAGTGCTCCGCAAGACTCCGTTGAACACCGTGACGAAGTACAAGAAGGTGGATTGCAAGCCGCTTTCAAAAGAGGAGATTCTTGAAAACATGAAAGCTTATTATGCTTCAAAGCGTTAAGAAAACATTTATCATAGCTGCCGGTCTGCTGCTCTGGACAATCTCCAGTGCGCAGACTGGCTTTGATAAAGGACAGTTCTCCGCCAGCCTGGAGACAAACAGCATCTACTATTTCGATGACAGCGGCCTCGGGGCTGCGACTCCGGATGACAGATTCGGCTCGAACAATTATCTGAAGATGGATTATTCCATCGGAAAGTTCTCGGCAGGACTTCAGGTCGAGGCCTATCTGCCGGCTCTTTACGGTTTCGAGATCGGGACCCAGCCGGATCCGAAAAAATTCTGGCTTGCTTCGAAATATGTCAGATGGACGGACGACAATTTCACTGTCCATGCGGGTGACATTTATGACCAGTTCGGCAATGGACTGGTTTTCCGCTCTTATGAAGACAGGAATCTCGGCCTGAATAATTCCCTTGAAGGAATCCAGGCAAGTTATTCATTGTCAAACTATTTCACTGTCAGGGGAATGTATGGCCGCCCGAGACTCTACACCGGTTACGCCGGCTCGTGGGTGCGGGGAGCGAACCTCAGCCTGTCTCTTGCGGATATTTTCGGATGGGACTCAATCCTGCTTTCCCTCGAGGGCAGTTATGTGAACAGGTATGAGTCGCTCGGCAAAGAGACGGAGATTGATTTCGCTGCAAGGTCTCTTGACAATCCCAATGTGAATCTCTGCTCGGGGGCGGTGAACTTCAACTGGAACGGCCTTTCTCTCAAAGGCGAGTACGCGTACAAGAGCAAGGACCTCGCAACCCTGACAGAATCCAAGGCTCATAACGGGGCCTCCCTGTACGCCGAGGCTGTTTACAGCTACAAAACATTCAGTGCCTCAGGCACTTTCAGGATTGTGGACCATTTCGGCACCATGCTGTCGCTCTATGGGAACGGCACCGGAAACACATTGAATTACTTGCCGGCCCTGACCCGCCAGTACCATTATATGCTGGCGAATCTCAATCCTTACCAGGTGAATGTCATCGGTGAGGCGGCAGGACAGGCGGATCTGTTCTACACTCTGAGGAGCAGGAACAGCCGCAGGAAGTACTGGGTGTTCCATGCGAATTATTCCACAGCTTACACAATTGACCCTTCACAGACTTCCGCAAGGGAGCATAACAATCTGATGTGGTGCGACATAAATGCTGATGTGGAGCGCAACTGGAGCAAGTCTCTCAAGACAGTTCTCCTGTATTCACGCCAGCAGTGGAGTCCTTCCCACGGCTATGCTGACGAGACCTATGTGTCCAATATTTTCGTTGGCGACGTGCAATATAAATTCAATCCGAAGTACGCTCTCAGGGCTGAACTGCAATATCTCCTCTCCAATGATTACGAGGGGGACTGGGTGGCCGCCCTGGTGGAGTTCACAATCGCTCCGCACTGGAATGTATATGCTTCCGAGATGTACAACAGCGGGGTGACGGATAAGCATTATTACAATGCAGGTGTGAGCTGGTCCCGCAACAAGACCCGCGTCCAGCTGAGCTACGGCCGCAACCGCGCAGGCTATGTCTGCTCCGGAGGAGTCTGCCGCTACAGTCCTGCCTATACGGGACTCAATCTGCTGCTCACCACATCATTCTGAGGTTTGAGAATGCGTAAATTTAATGACTGATATATGATGAAGAAATATATTTCAATGCTTGCCGCTGCGGCAATGTCCATCGCTCTTTCCGGCTGCACGCTGACCTCCTGGGATGACCTGGACGATGTGACTCCGGGGAATGAGGACAAGCCTGTAAATGAAGAGCTTACCATCGAAGTGGACGAGCCTGTGATAAGGGCTGACGGCCTGTCAGGAGCCAGAATCATTGTCAAGTCGGGAGAAACCCCTGTGACAGACGGAGTGTCGATTTATGACGCGAGCTCCAACAAGGCCCTGGACCTCCCGGGGATGGTCTTCACGACGGAAAAACCGGGCACATATTCGTTCTGGGCCGCATACAAGACGAAGCACACCGGCAAGGTGTCGGTCACTGCCGTTACAGCGGCCATTCCGCAGCTTCCGGCTGACCCGTCCCCGGCATCGGTCTCTTTCAAGAGGAGGATGCTCGTGACCCAGTTCACCGGAACCGGATGCGGATACTGCCCTCTTATGACCACGTTGCTCCGTTCTTTTGCGGAAGAAGAGGCTTACAAGGACAAATATCTCCATGCGGCCTGCCATACGTACAATTCGAATGATCCGGCTTATCTTACTACAGGAATTGACAATGCAATGAGCATCGCGTCTTACCCGAACGGAGTGATCAACCTGGACAAGACGAAGAGGTTTTCCAGCTCGACAACTCTTGCGAAATTCGTTGAATTCTTTGACGGGATATATACTCCTGAAGCCTCGGCGGGCATAGCTGTGTCCACTGTCCTTGACTTTCCCCAGTTAGTTGTGAAGGCGAGTGTCAAGGCCGCCGTTGATGGAGAGTACCACGTGGCTGCCTGGCTGCTTGAAGACGGAATTTATGCGGTCCAGACCAATTATGGCTACACTGGAGATTTCAATACTCACAATAATTGTGTACGGCTGACTTCCGGCAAGAATTCGGCCACTGATTTCACCGGGACGGCGCTCCAGCTCAAGGCAGGGGAGAGCGCCGAGCAGTATTTCATAATGGACCTGAAGACGGCCTGGGTCGCAGAAAACTGCCACGTCATCGTGTTTGTCAGCACGCTGGACCCGGATCTCAGGACGTTCACCGTGAACAACGTTGTTGACTGCAAACTGGACGCCGCAGTCCCGTTTGAATACAACGATTAGGTTAAGGAAATAGCCAATGATGATGGAAGTTCTTTACCGCAGATAGCGGCTGAAGAACTTCCATATTTCTTCACAGGTGTCGAGGTCCTTCTCTGCCCAGCTGTGCTTTCCGTCGATGACCTCGTAGAGCAATACCTCGGTATCCGGACCGCCTTCCCAGGCCGGAACACCGCCTGAGTACCGGTGAAGAATAACTTTGTGTGGCACATAATCAGGTTCGCTGGCAGGTGCGGCTTTCAACGGCAGTTCTTCAGTCACCTCGTATGAGCATCTGGCCTCGCAGGCCCATTTGCCAACTGCCAAAGGAACAGAAATATAGGCTCCCCAGCTGCCCTTGTTCTCCGGATCGCCTTCCCATTCCGAGGTCGTGTCATTTGTCCCGTGGACTTCCATAAGTGGTACAGGACCCTTGGAATCCAGTTCTTTGCGCATCCATTCCATAGTCAGTCCGGCAATCGGGGCGACGGCTCCGAAGAAATCCGGATGCAGATACGCCATCAGATAGCACATCTCCCCGCCGTTGGATATCCCGGTCAGGAACGTATTCTCCCTGCTCAGCCCGTAAGTCTTCTGCAGATGCCTGGCGAGTTTCAGGATGAAATCCACATCGTCTGTTTTCAGGCCCTCCTGGAACGGATAACCCACATTCCAGCAAGTCTTTCCCCGTCCGTCAACGGCTCCCTGCGGATAGCACAGGGCGAATCCTTCCCGCTTTGCAATCCCGTACAGCTTCTGTCCTTCGATCATCGCTCGGCCTCCATAACCGTGCAGGACAAGCACCAAAGGAGCGTTTTCTTTAAGATTGTCAGGGAGATATAGCAGGTATTCCCTCGTCATCCCCTTGTGGCGGATTTCATTACGGGTTACACCATCAGGAAGAGAGCCGGCGCCCCGGACGGACACCGAACAGAATAAAACGGCGCAAGATACCAACGCCTTGAGAACAGTTTTCATCATATTCTTATCTTTTTTCAGACGGGAGAATCCCGTACCTTTTTTTATATGCTTTCGAGAAATACGACACAGAATTGAACCCGACGGCGTCAGCCACCTCCGACACGTTCATACGTTTTTCGGACAGCAGCTGGGACGCCATATCCAGCCTGTATTGGCGGAGGAACTCGATAGGGCTTATTCCGGAAAGCGTCTTCACTTTGTAGTACAACTTGGATTTGGAGATATGCATCTTTTCGCAGATGAACGGGACATCCAGTTCCGGGTTCGAGACGTTCTCCCGGATTATCTCCCTCAGGTCTTCAATCAGCTTCCTGTCCTCCTCCGTGATTTCTTTCCTTGAGTTTTCATCGTATTCACCATCAAGCTCCGCCTGGTCAATAACACGGAAATCCGACTCCGGATAATTCCACTCCTCGTACGGGAACGCCATTGTTACCCTTATTCCCTCGTCCTCTCCGGCCTCTGAAAGCCAGACATATCCCTTGTGCAGCTCTGCCAGCTTCAGCGTGTAGAACAGCCTTGAACCCGGCTCCGGAATAGTTCCCCTGTCGATGGAGACACTCAGCATCAGGTATTTGCCGCAGTAGTCACCTTCCCTGAGGCTGACATTGCAACTGACTCCGTGCCTGTCGGTGAGTCCTAACCGTATCTTCACCTTCCTCCTTCCCTCCGGTGCATTCGCTGTGAGATTGCGGAGGATGTTCATAAGCATAATGTCAATGATGTCAGGATTGAGCGGGACCCTGATTCCGGAACGCATTACAGACACAATTATTTCAATGTCCGGAAACTCCGGATTCTCCCTCACTTCGGTGACGAAGTCCGAAACCGCCCTTTCCGCAGGGTAGCTGTGTATCAGTTCCGCTCCGGAGGAATTTTTGCCGATAAGGTGGAAATACGTGAGGCTGTCAATGTTTTTCCTGACGGAGGAAATGGCGGAGCGGGCCTTGCCCAGCAGCCTTCTCCGCTCGATGTCGGGGCAGTTTCCGGATTCCAATTCCCGCAATGAGGATTCGAGTGTCTCCATCTGCGCCCTCATCCCGTCTCCGGTCTCGGCTAAAAACGAACTCAGCGTCTGTCTCATCACCCTCTCCTTGCCGTTCCTGCGGATGACTTTTCGGGTGCTTTCCATCCATTTCCGCCGGAACAATCTCATAAAATACATAGTCACAATCCATAGGAGGAGTATGACCGCAGCGCAGATTATGAGACCAAAACTTACGTACATCGGAACAAAAGTACAAAAATTCTGGAAAAAATTGCTATCAGCGAAGCTTTCCGTGAAACTATATTTGCCCGTCAGACAACGGATGATTATGGCCAAGATAGACATAGGTTCAATTGTAAAGAAAAAATTCGGAGGGTTCCCGGAATTCCTCATCCCCGCTCTTGAGAGATTCATACATCAGGATTTCATCAACGGTTTTCTCGAGCAGGGTTACGAGGGAGTGGAATTCTGCCGGAGATGTCTTGATTACCTTGATGTCAATATCGAGGTACGGGGAATGGAGAACCTGCCTGACGGCCCCTGCACCGTGGTGAGCAATCATCCGTTGGGCGGAATCGACGCTGTCGCCCTGATGGCCATTGTAGGAGAAAGATATTCCGGAAATATCAGACTTCTTGCTAATGATTTCCTTATGAATATAAGCGGTCTGGCTCCGATGCTTGTTCCGGTGAACAAGATCGGGGCACAGTCCGCGGACTTGAAAGATCGTGTGGACGCGATGTTCTCGGGCGGCTGCCAGGCTGTTGTCTTCCCTTCCGGGAAAGTCTCCAGGAAACGCGGGAAAGTGATTGAGGACCAGGACTGGAAACCGACTTTTCTCCGGAAAAGCCTCCAATACGGCCGCTGCATTGTCCCTGTCCATTTCTACGGCAGGAACTCCTGGCGTTTCTATGCCCTTGACCGGATTGCCGTGATGCTGCGCTGCAGGTTTCCTCTTGCGATGGCCCTGCTCCCTGACGAGTTGTACCGCAGCCGGGGGAAAACTTTCAGTATTGTCATCGGGAAGCCTGTCCCGGCCGCCGGCTTTGATGCTTCCCGCACTGTCCGGGGCTGGGCCGAATGGCTCAGACAGACAGTTTACAGCCTGTAAATGCAGATTTTTATCCGACGTGTACTAAAACCTTATACAATGCAAAAAATAATCAAACCCGTACCAAGAAGCCTGCTTCTTAAAGAATTGACTCCTGACAGGCTTCTCAGGCGTACCGCCAAGGCCTGCAATGAACTTTATGTGGTGACCGGCAGCAACGCCCCGAATGTTATGAGGGAAATAGGAAGACTGCGCGAGATTGCTTTCAGGAATGGAGGCGGAGGCACAGGCCGTTCTCTGGACATAGACGAGTTCGACACGGACCCGGCTTACGGATACAGACAGCTTGTCCTGTGGAATCCGGATTCCCAGGAGATTATCGGAGGCTATCGTTATGTGCTGTGCGACAATATATTGTACCGTCGTGACGGCCAGCCTGTCATCACTTCCTCGCATATGTTCCATTACTCTTCCTATTTTATCCGGAACATACTTCCGCAGTCAATAGAACTGGGGCGGTCTTTCGTTTCGGTCGAATACCAGTCTTCAAAGGCAGGGGCAAAAAGCATTTTCGCCCTGGACAATCTTTTTGACGGGATAGGGGCCCTGATGATGCTGTACAAAGGCCGGATGAAATATCTCATCGGGAAAATGACCATCTATCCTTGTTATCCTGCGGAGGCCAGGGATATGATTCTTTATTTCCTCAAGAAGTATTTCGGCTCAAGGAAGCAATGGGCCGTGCCCGGGCTGAGGGTTCCTGTGAAAGGGGAACGCCGGTTCAGCAGGATGTTTTCAAGCGGCAGTTACAAAACTGATTACAAGACGTTGAGCGCTTCTGTCCGCCGTCTCGGTGTGAACATCCCGCCACTTGTGAACTCCTATATGAACCTGTCTCCGTCAATGGTTTATTTCGGTACCGGCGTCAATGACGAGTTCGCCGATGTCCTGGATTCAGGCATAATGATAAATTTCGAGGATATATATCCCGAGAAGCGGACCAGGCATATCGAGCCGCTCGTGGCTTCCGGATGGAGCAGGAGACGGGTCGGACTTGCGTCCAGACTGTAATTTATAAAAACGTTTTATATTTGTCAGACAAACAACCGGTAATTATGAATTATAAATCTCTGTTTCTTTCAATCGTGTTGACATTGTTGTCAATACTGTCTTTCGCCCAGAACAGGGAACTGGGCGGAACCGTAGTCTCTTCCGGAGGCGAGCCTGTCATCGGTGCCGGTATCACCGTGAAAGGCGGGGGCCCGTCGGAAGGAACTGTCACTGATGTGGATGGCAAATTCACCATTCTTGTCCGTCCGGGGACGGTGCTCCAGGTTTCCTGCATCGGTTATGTCTCCAAAGACGTCACCCCGGGAGACCGTGACAATATCGAAGTGATTCTCGAAGAAGACAAGGAACTGCTTGAGGAAGTGGTCGTTGTCGGCTACGGAGTTCAGAAGAAAGTGAACCTGACCGGCTCGGTCTCATCTGTCAAGGGAGATGACCTCCAGTCCAGGCCGGTTGCGGATATCGCCCAGGCTCTCCAGGGCCTCGTTCCGGGACTTACAGTGTCCAATTCGGCAGCCGGGACTCCGGGCTCTGAATCCACAATCACACTCCGCGGACAGGGCAACCTCAGCGGCACCAGCAACCCTTATATCCTCGTTGACGGCGTGGAGATGAGCCTGAGCGACGTCAATCCGAATGACGTGGAAAGCATCTCGGTGCTCAAGGATGCGTCTGCCTGCGCCATTTACGGAGCCCGCGCTGCCTACGGTGTCATTCTAGTGACCACCAAGAAAGGCGAGGCAGGCCGCGCCCGTATCAGCTATCAGGGCAATGTGGGCTGGTCAGCCCCGACACTGCTTCCGGATATGGTCGATTCTTACACATTCGCCCAGTACTGGAATGAGGGCGTCACCAATACCGGCATGACCAACAGGCGCTATTCCGACGAGAAACTCGCCCTGCTCAAGCAGTTCTGCGAGAACCCTTCTTCAGTGGACCCTTGGCAGGAGCTTTCTCCGACAGCTTCTATGAATCCGGCTTTCGAGAACTCCGAGTCCGGTATCGGAAACACTGATTATTTCGACCTCCATTACAAGAACTGGGCGTTCAAGCAGCGCCACAACCTCAGCGTGGGAGGCGGAACCGAGAAGGCCAGATACTACATCAGCGGCGGTCTTTACACTGAGGACGGCATAATGCGTTACGCCAAGATGGGCCACAACCGTATGAACCTGTCGGCCAATACCAGCGCCCAGGTCACCAAATGGGCGAAAGTGTCGTTGAACACCAAATTCTCCCACGGAAAGATAGATTCCCCATTCGGTGACGGCGGCCTCAGCTACGGATTTTTCCATTCTCTCGCAAGGTTCAGGCCTACAGTGCATTATCTCGACCCTAACGGCAATTTCACTGAACTGTCGATGGTACCTTATCTCCAGAGCGGCACCTATACCAAGACCGACATCAAGAACTTCGAGTTCACGCCTGCAATCCAGCTTCAGCCGATAAAGAACTGGCTTATCAACTTAGACTACACCTTCAAGCTCCGCAACAGGGGATATGAGGCCTTGAATGTGGCACCTCTCATATACGGAGCTGACGGCATCTCCACAAGTTACGGAGTCAGGGATGAGCTCGGGGTTTATAAGGACGGAAAATACACCCGGTCTTCGAGAAACACCAACTACCAGACCCTGAATATCTACACAAGTTATTCATTCACAGTGGCCAAGAACCATAATTTCTCCGTTCTCCTCGGTATGCAGGAGGAGCAGTTCAACTACTCTTATGGAGGCAATTCCGTGACCGGTCTCTATTCCACTACAAATCCTAACGTGGCTATGGGAACTGGTGACAAACAGGTTGTTGACACCCGCTACTCCTGGGCTACAATGGGATTCTTCGGACGAATCAACTATGACTTCAAAGGTAAGTATCTGCTCGAAGTGAACGGCCGTTACGACGGGTCTTCACGTTTCGCCCCGGACCACAGGTGGGGCTTCTTCCCGTCAGTGTCCGCAGGCTGGAACATCCACAAGGAAGGCTTTATGAAGAATGCGTCCAATGTCCTGTCCAACCTCAAGCTCCGCGCTTCCTACGGACTCCTTGGCAACCAGGCGGGAGCCGCGACCTATACATTTGCGGCCACAATGGCCCTCTCCTCAAGTCTCGGCAGTTATATCTACTCCGACGGGCGCCACAATTACACCCAGGCGCCGGGAGTGGTTGACCCGGCCACAACCTGGGAGAAAGTGACCAACGCCAATGTCGGAATTGATTTCGGATTCTTCAAGGACGCTCTCACCGGCTCTCTCGACCTGTTCCAGCGCAACACCAAGGATATGCTTGGCCCTGGCGAGGATTTCCCTGATTTCTTCGGAGCAGAGGCCCCTCAGACCAACAACGCCTGTATGCGCAACAGGGGATGGGAGCTCGCACTCAATTACCGCGGGCAGATTGGACGCGATGTGACCTATATGATAGGTGCTTCCGTGGCTGACGCCACTGCTGTCGTGACAGAGTACCAGAACCCGACCGGCACAGATCCGGCAAACAACTGGTATGTGGGCAAAGAAGTCGGTGAAATCTGGGGCTACAGGTCACCTGGCCTTCTTCAGAGCCAGGCAGATGCGGACGCCTACAATGCGAATTATGACCTCTCCTACATCAGCTCCTCCAAATGGACTCCTGGTGACGTGATTCTCAAGGATCTCAACAAGGACGGAAAAATCAACAAGGGAAGCAACGTTCTTGGAGATATGGGAGATATGGAGATAATCGGCAACACGACTCCGCGCTACAATTACACCATCAATCTGTCTGTTGGCTGGAAAGGCTTGAATCTCAGTGCATTGTTCCAGGGCGTGGGCAAATGCGACTGGTGGCCGGGCGGCTCCTATTATTTCTGGGGCTGGGGACCTTTCGCGCAGGTTACCGTGTTCGACCAGCATCTTGACTACTGGACAGAGGACAACAAGGACGCCTATTATCCGAAGCCTTACATCCACAATGCGGGCGGTATCGGAGTGTACAACAACAAGAACAAGCAGACAACCGACAGGTATCTCCAGAATGCGGCGTACATCCGCCTCAAGACCCTGACCCTGTCCTACGACCTGCCTGAGAAATGGATTTCCAAAGCCGGACTCTCCAAAGTCCAGGTATATTTCACAGGCGAGAATCTCTTCACCTGCACCAAGCTTGCGGATATGTTCGACCCGGAAGGCATCTTCACCTACAACTCCTACACTTCAGAGGGCGGAAAGAACTATCCGATGAACAAGGTTATCTCCTTCGGTCTTGTAGTGAACCTGTAATCAGTTGAATATGAAAATGACAGATATTATGAGAAAAATAAATATCATTTTGGGATTCTTCCTGGCCATAGGACTCAGCTCCTGTTTCAAGCTGGACAGGACGCCGGAGGGAGTGCTGTCCACAGTCAACTCCTTCACCACGACAGGAGAAATGCAGAACTACATCAACCAGTTCTATGAGACAGCTGTGCGTATGCAGAATATGACAGCAGGAGGTGGTTCAGGCATCTGCGGAACGGATATCAACAGTGACAATATGGCCGCCAGCTCGCCTGTGACCCGGATCAACGGTGGGCTTTCAGTGGCTGACGCAGTGTCGCTCACCAATTATACCTATATCCGCAATGTGAATTTCTTCCTGAACAATCTGGACAATTATCCTGATCCGTCTCAGGCGGCATACAAGCAGCTTGTCGGTGAGGGATATTATTTCCGCGCCTGGTATTATTATCAGTTGCTGGTCAATTACGGACCTGTCTCGATTGTAAAAGTCCCTCTTGACCCTGATTCCTCGCAGATGAAACTGGAGCGCGACTCACGTCTTGAGGTGGCCGACTTCATCATCGGGGACCTGAAGCTTGCGATAGAGAATCTCTCAGAGCAGAACAGCAGCGCCACAATGAGAATCCACCGGGATGTGGCCAGGGCACTTCTCAGTGAGGTGGCCCTGTTCGAGGGTACCTGGGAGAAATACCACAAGGCCGCCAACGACAAATTCTTTGATCCGGCAGTGACCGATGCCAAGATAAACTCTTATCTCCAGACTGCCGCGGATGCTGCCAAAGCGGTGATGGACAGGAATGTATGGAAGATATCCACTGTGGGAGGCGCTGATGCTTACAGGCAGCTTTTCGCCACCGAGGACCTTAGTTCGAACTCTGAAGTGCTCTGGTTCAAGCGTTATGACGGAAGTGTAATAGGAAACAGTGTTGACCGTTATCTGAACACCGGCGGCGCTGGAGTTGGAGTGACAGCTTCTCTCGTGGATGACTATCTGACAATTAATGGAGAGCCTTTCGTCGGGATCGAAAGGGATAATGCGAAGAAACATTATGGAGATATTGCTGTCCGCTAAATCTCAAAAGTGCACAATTTATCATCCCGGAGTCCTCAGAAATAGGACTTCGGGACTTTCTTTCCCAAAAGTAAGCCCCCCCTAATCAAACAGGCTCGGTTCAGGAGGCGTTTCCTTTGCTTTTTGAACCATCTTTGCCCAATCCCTTTCGGGCTCTTCAAGGAAAGTGTAGCAGTTTACATAGTACATGAGCATGATTCTTATCATTGTGGCCAATCCGGAGAAACTCCAGGTGCGTTTGATGCGCTTTTGAATGACCATCAGAAGAAGGTTGGCTATGAGGGTGACCCAAATCTGTTTCTTGATGGCATTGGAACTTTCACCATAGAAATATATAAGCGGGAAGTTTTGCTTTAATTGT